>NZ_JBLZFY010000043.1:0-33596 GCF_050753365.1 Geminocystis sp. CENA526 | reverse complement strand
GAATTTTTGGCAATTTTTACTCAAAAACAGGGCATTTCAAATCTGATTATTCACAATACACCTGTATATTTGTTGAAGATATAACGCTTCAACACCTTGATTTTTCATTCTTTAACCTGACACCTGATACCTGATGCCTGATACCTACTCTCATCAAAATACTTTTTCAGCAGACCCTAATTAATGTCGCACAACAAATTATGTCATACACTGTTAAAAATTATATTTGACGTTGAAGTATAAGCCGTCATCTTGAATGTTGTTACCTCGATCGATCAAATCGATTAAGGGGGGTGCATAATCGAATCTCATGTTCAGATTTTCTAAGGGTTGCCAGATTAAGCCTAAGCCTAAAGCGGCGATAAATCTTTGATTAGCGGAGAAGTTGGGGTTGCCTTGTACATTCCACACTGAACCCATATCAAAGAATGGTGCTACCTGAAAAACGGGGATATTTTCTTCATTACGCACGATCGAAATTCTATTTTCTACGGAAAAACGAAAACCGTTGTCTCCTGCACGGACATTTTGACGATACCCTCTTACAGATTGTCCACCACCGATGACAAATTGTTCAGAGGGCAATAAAGGGTCTAAACTTAATTGAATATCCCCTTGAATGATTAAAAGATTGTCGGGATTTAATAACTGTACCCGTTGAATTTGTCCTAACCAAGCGTAAAAATAGCCATCGGGATCATTAGCTCGATCGGATGTTGTAGCACCAAGCAAACCCGTGCCAATACGAAATTGTGATCGAAATGCCCATGCACCATGACTCGATCGTTGTACATAATCTTGACCAAAAGTAATCACATTAGTTTCTGTAATACCGTCTTGATTAGGTCCAATACCGAAGGGAGTTGGTCCTTGAAAAGTAAAAGTTTGCCCTCGACGATAACTCATACCCACAGATAAAGCTAATTCTTCCCTAGGGTTGCGAATCAGAGGTTGACGATAACTCAACTCATAAAACTGACTTTCGCCCCGAATATCTAACACTTGAAAATCGCCTTCCACTACGGTATTTTCTTGTATGGACACCCGTGCATTGAGAGTGCCATTCATGGCATTTAAAGGGGCATTATAGTTGATGTCAAGGTTATAAGTACCCGTCCAATCTTCAAAACGAGGTTGATAATTAACCGAAAAACTATCTCCAAAGCCGAAAACATTGCCGTATCCCACCGCTAAAGTGGCTTGAGTTGCACCGATGCTAGGAGGCGAATAGTTGTCCACTCCTACCGTAGCAAAAAAGGGGTCAGCTTCCGTCACCCTTACTACTAATATACTTTGTTTTTCTCCTGTACCCGATCGCAAAGTCGCTTCTATACTTTCTATCAAAGGATCAGCTTTTAACAGTCTTAATTGATCTTCTAAACTACCAGAATTGAGGGGAGTAGTCGTGCCTAATGCCAATCTCGATCGAACGTAATTTTCTAACCTTTGAGCGCCTTCAATTTCTATTCCCTCTATTTCCCCTTCATAAACTTGAATAATAGCGACACCCTCTACCACATTTTCAGCAACGGCTCTAGTGCTGATATAACCTTGATTGAGATAAAGTTGAGTGATTTGATTAGCAATATTTTGTAAATCTTCTAGGGTAATATTTTTATTTTCATAATCTTTAATAATAGTGTTAATTTCATTCTCAAAAATAGTATTTCCCTGAACATCGATCGAACTAACTAAAAATTGTTGTTCTGAATTTTGAACAATTAGATTCTGTTTATTATCAAAATTTTTGCTTATATTTTTATTAGTATTTTTAGCCAAATCTTGAGCAAAACTAGGAGTTTTTATCAAAAAAAAAGATAACAAACTAAAGGATGAAATAGAAAAAATTGTTTTAAAAATAGAAGTTTTCATGGGTATATTTGATTATTTTATCTAAGATATAAATTTTAAAATAACTAAATTATAATGACAAAATTATAAAGGTCAATAAATAAATTGAGCTTATTTTTTTGAACTTAAAATATTTGTAGTCAAAAGAAAAATTTTAGAGATTGCTTCGTGCCTCGCAATGACAAAGAGGAGATCGAATCGAAAAAGGTACAGGTGGATAGATAGAATTAACTATTCATTATTCATTACTCATTACTCATTACTCATTACTCATTACTTATTACCTATTACCTATTACTAATTTTTTACCAAGGATTACCAATCAGGGTGAAAGGAGCCCAGTAGAAAGGATGAGAGAAGTCTTCCCGTTGTCGAGACTCTTCAGGTAATCCCTCCAGAGAAACCGACATATTAGGAGTAATGATAGTATTACCATCATCAGATTTACGCACCTTGCCGTTAAGCATATTTAATTGAGTTTGCCTTAAGGCTTCGGCTTTGGTAGTTTGAGTTCGCAGTTCACTATAAAAATCTGTCATAAATGCTAATGTTCCAGTATCCCCGATCGTCCATACCGTACCGATGGCGCTTTTAACTCCTGCTTGTACTGCTAACCCTGCAAATCCTAATTCTGCAATTTCGTTACCTAAAGCCGTTTGACAAGCGCTCAATAACATTAACTCTACGCTCGATCGACTTAAACCAAGTTGAGTAATGTCACCGAAATTCAAGCGAGAATTATAGAGTTGAATAAAAATATCTTCTTCTTCATCAGCGCCAAAAGAGCCATGAGTACCAAAGTGGATAATACCATAGGGCTGTTTATCCAAATTAGCCTTAATATTTTCTAAGGTAAAGTTATTATTTAGAAATTCTCGGTAATTGTCGGGGGCTTGTTCATTCCAGATTTTTTTGATAGTAGGTAATTCTAAGCCGACACCGGGTAAAGGTATTTGTTGTTGATCTTCGGCAAATTCAGCCGCCCCCATAGCCAATAGATTTAAGTCTTTCACACTACGGTATCTATTATCATTTAAGTTGAGACTGGGGGCTAAACCACTACTATATTTTTCCACTAAGAATTGTTCTGCTTTTTCATCATATAAAGAAGCAAGGGGAGCAAAACGAATATTAAGAGGGAGAATAAATAAAAGATTACTGATTTCTCTTTCTTTTAAAGTTTCCTCAATGGGTGCGATTAACCAACTGTATAACTCTGTGGCGTAGGGTTTATATTGTTCATCGAGTCGATCGGACGATAATTCGATCGATAAATTAAGAGCAGAATCCACCACTTGTTGACGTGTCACGGGTACAGTAACTCGAATCGGTTCACCTTTATTGGTAATAACTAATAAGTCTAGTTGATCATCTTCGGCAGGTTGTAAAGCGATGGTAGGCTGTAAATTAGGTTTATTAATGTTGACTCGACTATATTCTTGAGTATTGGTAGCTTCTCGACGAGCAAATTCTTCCTCCAAATCCCTTGGTTGGAAACCTTTGGGAGTGAAACTAACATAAATAAACGCTGGTTTTTCTGCGGCTTCTCGTTCAATGGCGCTTAAAATTTCTTGAGCTTCAGTGATGGTAGCTATGGGAATAACTGGAGGTGCAAAAGTATCGACAGCAGTTGTCACAGGATTATTGACATTGACGGAATTATTGGGATCGACTGGAACACGACTTAAGAGTTTTAAGTTTAAATTACCTTTAGTGGTATTGATGATATACTCATCTAATCCAATACTAAAGTTAGTGTTAGTGATAATTCCAGCCGTACCATTTTTACTAGCATCCCCCACCACAAAAGGTAAACGAGGATCACTAATTACGCCATTTTCCAAATCCCCCGGAAATAGATCAATGGTGACAGAACCTCCTTGACTACCCCCCGTTGTATCTATGCTCACACCACTGCTAATGGTTTCTGTTACACGAAGAGTTCCTGCTGTGCTGATGTCAACATCCCCCCCTCGATTACCGCTACGAGCGTCAATACTGCTAATCACAATATTACTAGGAGCATTTAAAGTAACGTCACCTCCTCGATTATCTCCACTGGTTTGAATCCTTCCCGTATTAATAGTTGTATTCGAGTTAAGTTCGATCGAACCCCCTGTTGTACCAGAAGTATTAAGATTTTGAGTACTAATAGCACCGTCACTACTAATCATGGAGATACTACCGCCTTGGGTGACAACATTTTGAGTGGAAATATCTTGAGCAATAATATTCACATCTGTAGCTCGACTAGAGATATTTCGAGAGGAAAATGTACCCTGACTATTAAAGTTAGTATTTTTGGTTAAGGTGAGATTGCTGTTAAAGTTTTGATTGCCAGTAGTCTTGATGGAATTTCCTGTAAATTGAGTATTGTTAGCAGTTACAGAAAAGTCATTTACACTGACGTTATCGGCAAGTAAAATATTACTGCTTCCTGCATTGAGAGTTAAATTATTATTACCGTTAATACTACCTAGAATATCAATATTTCCAGTATCACCTCCTGTAGAAAGAGTGACATTGTTGCCCACAATCACATTATCGTCAATGACAATATCATTACCTTGAGTGATAATATCAGCGTTAAGAGTCGTGGTAGTTTTTGCTCCCCTTAAGGTAATAGAAGCGTTATCATTACCACTGATGGCGTTATTAACAAAAATATTACTTGCTTGGAGGGTTAAAGGATCATTTACTGTCAAGTTTTCGTTAATGGTAATCGTGCCTAAGTTTCTGTTTTGTCCGATGGTGATACTATTAAATCCATTAGCTCGATCGAGATTTGTAATCACAAATTGACTATCATTACCATTGCCTATAAGAATTTCACCGCTAGGATTCAAGGTAGTGATAATTAAATTACCGCCTAGGGATGTGAAGTTTTGATTACCAAAATTAACCCCCTTCAAACTACTCATAGTTAAATTATTGTCATTACCATTAACACCACCCGTAAAACTAATTTCTCCTTGAATACTACTAAGAGTGGTCTTATTAATTGCATTAAAATTATTATAATTTTGGTTATTGATAGTCGTAACCCTTGCATTTCCTAAACTAGCTAAATTAGCATTAGGTAAAGCTAGGATTGTGGGGTTTTCTGCGAGGGTAAAAGTACCAGAAGTTTTTAAAGAAAGAGCTTGAATTGTACCTGATACCTTTGTCGTATTCCCCTGAATATCCACAGTACCAGTAGTCACATTAGTAGGATTTAAAAAGGTAAGAATAACTCCCGTATTGACATTATTGCCAGAAATCTTGACATTTCCAGAAGTTTGCGTCCCAATAGAGGCAATAGCTAAAGCTGAAACATCACCATTTGTACTGGTGAGTGAAATATCTCCTGCTGTTGTCGCAAAAGATATTCCACTGGTTGCTGTGGTATTAACAGCACCGAGTAAGTTAATGTTATTCTCGGCATTAATAGTAATATTTCCTGTCTCTTGATTATTTTTTCTGGCTGTACTAATTGCTAAAAGACTGTTGGTATCTGGTTTTCCTGTGATAGTTACACTATCATTAGCATTAATAGTTAAAGAGATAGGAGTAGTAGAATTTTGATTGGCTTCGATACTAACAGCATTAAGATTGTTAGTTGTGATAATAGTGCTACTGTCTAAGAAAAGATTATCTTGATATACCTGATTTCCAGAAGTCGTAACATCACCATTTAAACGAGTTGTACCTCCTTCATTGGTTTTTAAACTATTGGCATTGACGGTATTTAATGAGGTTGTGCCACTACTATTGAGACTGACATCTCCTAATGATTGACTATTCCCAATAGCATTGTTAAAGGTAATATCTCCACTTCCTGTTTCTACTGTTAAATTCTGATTACCGTTTACTGTATTAGCAAATTCGATCGAGCTATCAGTAGTGGTTAGAGTAACATCATTATTGAGAGTAACCGCATCATTATATTCTTGACTTGCTACGGTGGTTACATTAGCATTTAATTGAGTTGTACCCCCTTCATTGGTTTTTAAACTATTAGCATTAACTGTATTTAATGTTGTTGTACCTGTACTATTTAATTCTACATCTCCTAATCCTTGAGTATTACCAATGGCATTATTAAAGGAAATATTGCCACTTCCTGTTTCTACTTTTAAATTCTTATTGCCATTTACTGTATTAGCAAATTCGATCGAGCTATCGGTAGTGGTTAAGGTAACATCATTATTGAGAGTAACCGCATCATTATAAGTTTGAGTTGCTGTAGTAGTTACATTACCATTTAACTCAGTTGTACCTCCTGCATTAGTTTTTAAACTATTACTATTGACGGTATTTAATGCAGTTACACCAGTACTATTTAATTCTACGTTGCCTAATCCTTGAGTATTACCAATGGCATTATTAAAGGAAATATTGCCACTTCCTGTTTCTACTTTTAAATTCTTATTGCCATTTACTGTATTAGCAAATTCGATCGAACTATCGCTAGTGGTTAGGGTAACATCGTTATTGAGGATAACAGCATCATTATATTCTTGACTTCCTAATGTTGTGACATCACCGCCGAGAATAGTTGTACCATCAGCATTAGTGGTAAGGGTATTTAACCCCGTAACAGTACTATTAAAAGTGGTTATGCCATTATTGTTACTGTTTACCTTTAAGTTTTTATTCCCTGTAACAGTGCCGTTAAAGGTAACATTTTTGCTATTAAGTGTTGTATCACTCTCTAAGGTGACAGAGTTATTATAAACTTGTGCTTCTGTGGTGTTGATGCTAATACCATCACTAGGGGTATTGATATTAATATTGGTTGCCCCAGTCGTAGTAAGATTTGCTAAACCAGCCACACTACCAATTCGATCGTCTCCGATACCATCCCCCAATTGAATGTTATTACTAGCGGTGATTATCAAGTCATTAGGAGTTGCATTTTGACGATTTTGAATGCTATCGAGAATAATATTTACAATCTCTGAAGGGGGAATATTCTCGATGTCAGTGTTATTATTAATGTTTAAATCATAGGAATCGATGCCACCATTGAAACTAACATTTCTCCCCGTAAAGGTAACATTGTCATCGGTGAAAACTGTACCGTTATAAACTTGATCTTGAGTAGTTGTAATATTAGAACTAGCTAAAAATGGTATCTGAGGTGGTATTTCTAAACCTAGTACTTTAAAATTACTTAGTAGTAAGTTTCCTGAGACTGTTAAAGATTCTGCTCTAATTTCTCCTAATACTAAGGTATTCAGAGCATTTAGATCAACCGTACCGCCACTACCGAATGAGGATAAATCGGTTATTATTGCACCTATAGCTATATTTTGACCCGTTATATTTACACTACCAGATGTTACCAGTCCCGTAGTACCTATTGTCTCTACTGCCACAATACCATCGATACTGTTGAGAGAAACATTACCCGCATTTAACACAAAAGCGTTATTTTCTAATCCAGCAGTATTAATTACACCATCAATATCTATATTCCCTACTGCCTTGATGGTGATATTTCCTCCTTTACTTCCTAATGCTGTATTGATAGAATCGATAGCAGTATTGTTTGTTGTGATACTTACTCCCCCACTACTATTCACGGTGAGAGAAACTCCATTAATCGCACTAGGTGCAATTCTGATATTACCGTCTAGGTTAAAATTATTAGTCTCAATTATGGTATCTTTTGCTAAATAGAGAGTTTCTCCAATGTTAGAAGTGATATTATAAGTCTGATCACCGATCGTGCGAATACTTGCTTGTTCTGGTGATAATGCAGTTCGATCGATATTCAGAAATATATCTAAAGCGGTACTTTCCAGATTATTTAAGCCAACATTACCACCAATTCGATCGTCTCCGATACCATCACCATAATTAATATTTTCATTAGCCGTAACAGTTAAACTTTGAGGGGTAGTTTGGGAATCGATCGAGCTACCGAAGATGATATTATTACCATCTAACTGTACATCATTAGCTAAAGTTACTGCATCGTTATAAGTTTGATTTCCTGTTGTTTTAACATTGCCAGTGAGAGTNGTTTGTTGAGTCGTTAATTGAGATAAAGCATTGACACTTCCTACATTTCCTAATTCACTGACTCCATTGATTGTTAAACTTTGAGGAGTTTCAGCAGATTGAGAATCGATCGAGCTACCGAAGATGATATTATTACCATCTAACTGCACATCATTAGCTAAAGTTACTGCATCGTTATAAGTTTGATTACCAGTTGTTTTGACATCACCAGTCAGAGTAGTTTGTTGAGTGGTAGTCAAGTTATTTAAACTATTGGTATTTCCGACACTATTTAATGTTGTTACTCCATTGATTGTTAAACTTTGAGGAGTTTCAGCAGATTGAGAATCGATCGAGCTACCGAAGATGATATTATTACCATCTAGCTGTACATCATTTGCTAAAGTGACAACATCATTATAAGTTTGATTGCCAGTTGTCTTGATATTTCCTGTTAAGGTTGTTTGTTGAGTTGTTAATTGAGATAAAGGATTCGTATTGCCTACATTTCCTAATTCACTAACTCCATTAATAGTTAAACTTTGAGGTGTTTCAGCAGATTGGGAATCGATCGAGCTACCGAAGGTGATATTATTACCATCTAACTGGGTATCTCTGGCAAGAATAACAGAATTATTATAAGTTTGATCGAGAGTTGTTATAATGGCATCAGCATCAATAACCGTTGTGCCATTAGTGATAAGATTATTGGCTTGAATATTACTATTAATATTAGTTGTACCAGTAACCCGTAAATCTAAATTACCTGAAATTGCCACGGGGGTAGAATTTCCCGAAGCATCAATATTGGCAAGGGTTAAATCATTAACATCTGCAAGAGTGACGTTATTAGCATTTTGAATACTAAAGGTTTGAAAATCATTATTGGAATTATCCAAATTAATATTACCACCAGCACTAAGTAATGTTGAACCACCAACAGTTAAGCCTTCGGTATTGCTGATATTACCAGTAGCCGTTAATGAAAGATTACCCCCTGATAGGGTGTTAACGTTACCAATATTAATATCTCCTAAGTTAGCATTAACAGTAATATTTCCTCCATTGCCTACACTAGACTCGGAAGATAAACCATTGACGTTAACATTGCCATTTAAACTACTGAGGTTGATATTACCTCCGTTTCCTGCATCATTAGCTGTGTTAAAGGGTAAAACAACCCCATCCCCACTACTAATATTGTTTCCTGTTACTTCTATGTCTCCGCCAGTGGTAGTAATGCCACTATTAATAGCAACATCCCCTAAACTATTAAGGGTAAAGTTGCCTCCATCGGTAAACAAGGCAATATCTAAGCTATAGTCACTAGAAGTACTAAGGGTAAAATTGCCTCCACCAGTGTTAATATTATTAGGAGAGATGAAGTTATTTACCCCTACGATCGAAACGTCTCCCCCTTTTGGTTCAAGTGTTCCTAATAGTTGTAATTGTCCATTAGCATTAACATTTAAAGAGTTACTGTTATCAGCGATGGTATCTCCAAAAGTGCCTAATGTAACGTTACCCGTTGCCACAATATTAGCATTACTGGCACTAAGATTCTGAGTAGCGATGTCACCAAGATTAACTATTGTCTCATTACTATCAACTTGGAGAGAGTTACTTTCTAAAACCGTGATTCCTAAATTACCACTGCCTTTAGCTAAAGCGGTATTTACTAATTCTTCTAAAGTGAGGATAGGGGGGATAAATTCATTAGGTAAACTGGCACTTGCAGATGCTGGAGTTACACTAACGGTAGTTAAATCTAAAATATTTTGTCCTTGAATAGCACTTAAATTCAGAGTATTGTTATTGGTGAGGTTATCGGTGTTAATTTGAGTACCGCCCAATAAACTTACGCTACCATTAGCATTATTGAGGCTAGAGTTGTTAATAATTGCACCTGATGTGTTGGCTGTGAAGGCTAGGTTAATAGGATCAACATTGAGTAAACTAGCGTTATAATCTCCATTAGCACTAAACCAGTTATCGCCAAAACCAATACCAGTGGCAGTGGTAGCAACAAAATCCGCAGGTACATTGATAATAGCGTTACTGCCAAACACTATACCAGCAGGATTCATTAAGAATAGATTAGGGTTACTTAAACCCGTTACTTGGATTGTGCCATTGATTAAAGAGGCTTCTCCGCTAATGATACGGGCTAAAATATTGTTAATACCCTGTCTATCAGTTATAAAGTTAGCGGTTTGATCAGATTGGGGTAAGTCGAAACGGGTGAAACTGTGGAATAGGTTGTTACCATTTTCTGAAAAAGTACCTCCCGTAATATCTATTAATAACCCATCGTTAGAGGATACGATCGAACCTGTATTATCACCATCTATGTCTAGGGTAGAGGCGACTATAGGTAAATCGACTATAGGTGCATCGGTAGTGTTAATTGCGATCGTAGCATTAGGAGTGGCAAAACTATTAGAATAAGTTTGTAGGGGTTCGATCGATTCTGTAGCGGTAATTATGCTTCCACTCGTACCATTAATATTAGCATCTCCTACAGTAAAGGGTACACGAGGTTCTAAATCTCCTCCCCCATGATTGAGAATAATATTGCCACTACCACTAAAAATACTATTAGTATCCTCTCCACTATCAATTTTAATTAATCCTGTACTGTTAATGGTTATGTTACCACCATTACTGTTAACACTACCGTTGATATTAACTTCACTAGGGGTTGCTGTACCAATAATAATATCACTACCATTACTTTCGATATTACCGTTAACTGTCACTACTGAGGGGGTTTCGATCGTGACATTCCCAGTAGAAAGGGTGTTATCATTATCATGTCCTAAAGTAATTGCCCCCGTGTTGATGGTAGAAAGTGCATTTAAGTCAATAACGGCATTGCTGGAAATATCCGCAAGGGAAAAGTTAGTTATATCAATATCACCTACATTTAAACTCCCCTGACTCGCATTTAGTGTTACATTTCCCGAATCTCCTAAACTTTCTGATGAGTTATTGGTAAAAATATTTCCCGTTTGGATGTTACCAGTACTGCTAGTAATATTTACATTACCTCCGTTGTCGGCAAGACTCCCCCCTGTGTTGATGTTGGGAGTATTGATATTACCTAGGGCATTTAATGATAAATTACCACCATCGGTTAAAATCTGATTTGCGGATAAGTCGATCGAGCCACTACTGGTTAAATTGATGTCGTTAGAAGGTGTCGAAAGATTCCCTAGGGCGGTTAAATTGATATTGCCACTATTTAAAACCAAGCCTTGATTAGCGGTGATATTACCCCTAGATGTTAAGCTAAAATCTCCTGTAACGTTGAGATTTCCTAAGTTAATATCATTAATATCATTGAGAGTAACATTTTGACCGTTGGTAATAGCAAGATTATTAAAATCATTTTCTCCTGTTAGGCTAATATCTCTAGGTTCGATCGAGCCTTCAGCATTGGTTATAAAAGAGTTGAGAGTTGTTATCCCACCGCCATTGATAGTAAAAGTACCTTCTTCAAGGTTAGGGGTAATAATTCCGCCGTTACCGCTTAGGTTAACATTACCGTTTACTGTTTCGATCGAGCCTAAAGCTAAGGTTAAGCCTGAACTACCATTATTACCTATACCATCTAAAGTAATAGCTCCTGTTCCTGATGTTGATATTTTACCGTTGGAAAACCAATTTATACCATCATTTGAACTACCTGAAGTTGAACCACCAATGCCCTCAAGCCTAATTTGACCATTTTCTGCACTGATTATGCCGTCAGAATTAATGCCAATACCCCGTGAAAAATCTATTACACCGCTATTAGTCGGATCGCTTCCGCCCTCACCTATAATGGTAATATTTCCTTCTCCTATGGTGCTGATTTGTGCGTTACCAAAAATTTCTACTCCAGTAACAATCGACTGAGGAGTTGATGAGCCTTGCCCTCTGATAATTATATCCCCTCCTCCTGCGGATAAAGTTGCATTAATTCTCACTCCTTCCCCTAAATCGGAAGTACCCACTGCTGGACTCAGGAAAGGATCAGCACCACCACCTATAATAATATTTCCTCCGTTGGTTTCGATCGATGACAAGGTAGAAATAAAGGGTACTATTCTGACTGCTCCTCCTTCTCCTCCCACATTAGAGTTAAAGATAACATTGAGAGAATCTTGAGTTGTACTAGAAAGATCAGAATCATTGATGACACTTCCTTCAAAAATAATATTTCTAAATGCTTCTAGTCTTAAAGTTTTATTTGCACCTATACCGTCATAATCTAAGTTCGCACTTTGCCAAAGAATATCACCTGCTTCCGTTGTTTCCTCTACATCCCCTTGGGTAGTAATTGTAACTGTATTATTTGTTGTTAAACCTGTTTTAATTCGATCGACTCCCACCGTGTTAACATCACCTTCTAAGGGGGCAAATTCTGTTCCTGTTTCCCCTTCTTTCGGTTCGATATTGCCTAAACCACTGACAATAGTTACATTGAGAGGATCGATCAACCATTCCCCAGCTTGACCATTAACGGCACTGGTATCAGGTACACTGGTAATGTTAAAGGATTTTTTCCCACTGGTTTCGATAAATCCACCATCTCCCGAAACACTGCCTCCTTTAGCGGTTAATTCCCCGTGAATATTGGCATATTCTTCCGCATAGACAATCACTTGTCCACCATCGCCGTTAACAGTTGCATCGGCGGAAATTTTCGAGTCTGGACTGATATAAGTAACTTGTGCGTTGGGAATTGTACCTTTTCCTTCTTTATCTCCTCCAATTAAGACTTTTCCTCCTCCCTGCGCACCATTAGCGCTGATTTCAGCGTCAATTACACCGACTCTCTCTCCTAAAACCGTGATTTCTCCTCCTAAACTTTCGGAAGATGTACTTACTTTACCAGATACGATCGAACTTCCTGTGCCTTCTGGTATATTAACATTAGCTACCTGTACTTGATTATTGTTGACTGCTACATTGGGAGTGGCAACTCCTGCGTTATTCGCACCTGTGATCAAAGTGGGCAAATCTTGAGGGGTGAACCCTAGTAAATTTCCTTGCTCATCTTTGGGTATATCAAGCTCTAAGCTCAGTAAACTGCCTTCGGGGGTTATTTTTACCCTTGATGTTCCTGCAACGGCTTGTATGTTGATTTTTCCGTTAGGGGTTTCTATTGTGCCTGTATTAATTACATTACCACCGATGAGGTTAATATTACTACCTTCAGAAACCTTCAAGTCTCCTGCATTGATGATGCTACCCGGTTGATTGGTATTGAAAACAAAGTTAGTGGGATTCCCTGTTAAGTTGGTATAGTCATTACTTCCGACGGCACTAAAAACGCCGTTATTGAAACCGATACCTGTTGCTGTTGTGGCGGTAAAGTCTGCTGGAACATTTATACTAGCCCCTGAGCCGAAAACTACCCCTGCTGGATTCATTAAGAAAAGGTTGCTATTTCCCCCGACGACTTGAATTAAGCCGTTAATGTAGGAAGGGTTGCCTCCTGTCACTCTGGTTAAGATATTGTGAATGTTGGGATTTGTCAGAAAAGTAGCGATTTGTTGTTGTGTTAAACCAAATTCCTTGAAGCTGTGAAATAGGTTTTTCCCGTCTCTGGAGAAGGTGTTACCGTCTATAGTAATTCGATCGCCATCTTTGGTTACAATGGTGGCAGTACTACCATCGACTTTAATTTCCTGAGCTTGGCTCGATCGAGGTTCTAAAAGTGCTAGAAATGATAGAATAACAACAAATAAACCAGTTTTTTTCAACATAGCAATACCTAACCTTGGGGTGAAATTCTCGCCAAACTAATTGTTTAAACGAATTTACTGTCATTGTATATAAGGTATTTATCTTTTTCAATACCTCCGTGTAGAGAAATATCTATCATCTCTGTTTGGAAAACACTGTTAACGTTAGAATTACAACTATTTACTACAAATCTTAAGAAAATCTAAAGATTTTTATTGTTTACATTAATTTATTAGTATTGTTCTAAATCAAATTTTGAGAATTGTTTATGTGTTGGAATAAGTTTAACAAAAAATTTTAAATTATTACTCTATGCTTTCTGTATTCAAAATATCAGGTAAATTGATAATGGTAATTTTTATTACATTGTTACTTGTTGGAATATTTTGGCATCTAAAAACAGAGCAACAAACAGAGTTAGTGGAGAAAATTAGGCAAAGAGGAGAAGATACTCTCACTGATAATGGAGGATTGGGCAAAAATGGAAATTCTCGAAAGAAAAGTGATTTACTTAATGAACAACAACTCAAAATTCAAGCTAGATTAATTACCGTGAGGATATTCTCCTCCGATGAAAAAGGCGGTTCTGGGGTTATCATTGGAGAGAAGAATGGTGTTTATTATGTGATTACTAATAATCATGTAGTTAGTGATACTAATGTTAACTATAAAATTCAAACTTATAGAAATAAGGTATATCTGGCAGAAGTTATTTGGCAAAATAATCAAGATATAGTGGTAGATGATTTAGCTTTGTTAAAGTTTAGTAGTAAAGAAAAATATGGTGTCGTAAAACTAAAAAATGATATTAAAAATAACGAAAAAATATTAGCTAGTGGTTTTCCTTTTCAAGATAATTTTACTCAGTCATCTAATCTTAAATATACCCTCGGATATGTCAACAAAATTTTATCTCAACCTTTGATCGGCGGTTATAAGTTAGGTTATACTAACAATATTTATTCGGGCATGAGCGGAGGTTCTATACTTAATGAAAAAGGAGAATTAATTGGCATTAATGCTTTAGGTTCTTATCCATTTTTAGGAAATCATTATATCTATCAAAATGGCACTATTATCCCTGAAAAAGAAGTAGCTATCATGGAGGAGTTGAGTTGGGGGCTTAGTAGCAGTTCGATCGAAAACCTCATTAATAAACTTCAACAAAAAGGGTTGATTAACTTTAACTTAAATCAAGAAGGGGAATAAGGAATGAAGATTTTTGCTAAGTCTAATGAATAGTGGTAACTTAACAAATAGACAAATTTACAGTTGAGATACAATTAATACAGCTTGTAATCGTAATAGAAAATTGGGGACTTATTAGAGTATAAACGAAAAAGAGACGACGATCGAAGAGAAACACTGAAAGAATTAGTTAGTCTTAGTCAAGAATTGGGATTTTATGAAACGCAAACGGGGAATATTTAAGCAGTAATAGCAGTGTATAGACAAACGAAAAGAAAATAGCCAATATTCAACACAAAGAAATTTTGACTATTCTACAATGGTTATGAACGAAAAAGATCATTACCTGTATTAAAACTTATGCTGACATCTACCACGAATATTGCATCAATTCTGAAAGCGCAACGGGAATATTTTGCCACATCCGCTACCAAATCCCTAGACTTCCGTTTACAACAGTTGAAAAAACTTAAATTCGCCATCGCCTCGAAACAAGATGAAATCCTTGAAGTATTGAAACAGGATTTAGGAAAGCCAAGCCTTGAGGGTTGTTTTGAATTAGCAGTTTTACAGGATTTAAGCTATGCCATTAAAAATCTACCTCGCTGGATAAAACCCCAAAAAGTGAAAACAGGGATTGATCTTTTTCCCAGTCAAGCTAAAATTTATCCAGAGCCTTTAGGTGTTGTCTTAATTATTAGCCCGTGGAATTACCCTTTTTCTCTCCTAATTTCTCCTTTAATTGGTGCGATCGCAGCAGGAAATTGTGTTATGTTAAAACCATCCGAAATAGCAAGTAACACATCTCGATTGTTAACGGATTTAATTAGGGATATTTTTCCACCTGAATACATTGCCATTGAAGAAGGAGGAGTGGAAGTTGCCCAAGAATTATTAAGCTATAAATTTGATCATATTTTCTTTACTGGAGGCACAAAAGTTGGCAAAATTGTCATGGAAGCCGCCGCTAAAAATCTTACTCCTGTCACCCTCGAATTAGGTGGAAAAAGTCCTTGTATCGTGGATAGAGAAATTAACCTCACCGAAACCGCAAAACGCATTACATGGGGCAAATTCATCAACGCAGGGCAAACTTGTATCGCCCCAGATTATCTACTGATAGATAAGCACATCAAAACTGATTTAATCAAAGAAATCAAGCAGTGTATTCATGCTTTTTATGGGGATAACCCTGCTACTACTCCCGACTATGGAAGGATTATTAACGAAAGACAGTTCGATCGATTAAAGAGTTTGTTAAACGATGGTACAATTATCATCGGCGGTGAAACTAATCGAGACACTAAATATATCGCCCCTACGATTTTAGATGATGTTACCCTTGATTGTGCGGTGATGGAAGAAGAAATTTTTGGACCTATTTTGCCTATCCTAGAATATGATACTTTAGACAGTGCGATCGAACTGATTAACAGTAAACCAAAACCACTAGCATTATATCTTTTCTCAAATAATCAAGAAAAACAACAAAAGGTATTAAGAGAAACATCATCAGGGGGAATGTGTATCAATGAAACCATCATGCACGTTGGGGTGACAGAATTACCCTTTGGCGGAGTTGGGGATAGTGGTATCGGTGCGTATCACGGTAAAGCCACTTTTGACACTTTTACCCATTATAAAAGCGTTTTATATCGTCCATTTTGGGGAGATTTAAACTGGCGTTATGCACCTTATCAAGAGAAGACAATTAAACAATTTAAGAATATGTTTACCAAATAGTTTTCTTCTAAAATACAATTATTTTTTTTAATTGTAGGGCGATGCACACCCCACTAAACTCTAATTATTTTAAACTCAATAATGTTAGTTTCGATCGAATAGATTTTTTATTGGCTCGTAGGGGCATATTATATTATGCCCATCTCGTTGTACCAAATATTGTCGAAGTCTATTGATTATATAGATTTTTAATTGCTGATTCTAAATCATCTTGTTTGATTAATGATTCTCCAATTAAAACGGCATTTGCACCTGCATTTTGCACAAAATCAAGATCATTTTTTGTATATAATCCAGACTCACTCACCATCGTTATATTTCTCTCTAAAATAGTTTCTTTTCTAGCAGATAATATATTTTTTGTGGTGTCTAAACTAACCTCAAAATTCTCTAAATTACGATTATTAATTCCAATTAATTTTACTTCATCAAGGGCTAAAACTCGATCGAGTTCTTCCAAAGTATGAACTTCAATTAAAGCAGTCATTCCTAAACTATGAATTATTTTGAGAAAATACTTTAAATCAGTGTCTTTTAAAATAGAAGCAATCAATAAAACTGCATCCGCACCATTTAATCTAGCTAAATAAATTTGATAGGGATAAATAATAAATTCTTTACATAATAAAGGCAATTTTACTGCACTTCTTGCCTTCGCTAAATTTTCAAAACCACCTTGAAAAAACTCTTTATCTGTCAACACCGATAAACAAGCAGCACCTCCTTTTTCGTAGGCTTGGGCGATCGAAATAGGATCAAAATCTGCTTTAATAACTCCTTTACTGGGGGAGGCTTTTTTAACTTCAGCAATAAGGGCTGGTTTTTTGACAGAATTAGTTAAAGCGGAAAGAAAATCTAGGGGAGAAGAAGTTAATTCGGCAACTTTTTTACGCAATTCTAATAATGACATTCGATCGCGCATTTTTTCTACTTCTTTTTCTTTATGCCAAACAATCTTTTCTAAAATATTTTGAGGCTCACTATCAGGTAATTTTACTTGATAACGGAGACTTTCTACAGCAACGGGAGGAGAAGGTTGTTGACGGCGAATTTTCATAAATAGTGAATAATAAACAATGAGTAAGAGAAATTTTTTAATTGTTAATTGTTAATTATTAATTGTTAATTGTTAATTCTGCACTTGTCATCAGTGCCATTTTAAGGGAATATAGTTTAGGATTTTAACCAAATATTGCATAAAATTAGTAAAAAAGTCTTTATAGTTTGAATTTTTATGATTTCTAGTAATGATTTTCGCCCCGGTGTAAGTATTGAATTAGATGGTAGCGTTTGGAAAGTAGTGGAATTTTTGCACGTTAAACCGGGTAAGGGTTCGGCTTTCGTGCGTACTAAGTTAAAAAATGCTCAAAGTGGTAGCGTTATGGAAAAAACCTTCCGTGCGGGGGAAACTGTACCCCAAGCTAACCTCGAAAAACGCACCATGCAACACACCTACAAAGAAGGTGATCAATTTGTATTCATGGATATGGAAACCTTTGAAGAAGCTCGTTTGACTGAAGCACAAGTTGGAGATCGATCGAAATACCTCAAGGAAGAAATGGAAGTTAATATCCTTTATTGGAATACAACAGTCTTAGATGTAGAATTGCCGACTTCTGTAGTATTGGAAGTAGTAGAAACTGATCCGGGGGTAAAAGGTGACACCGCTACAGGAGGCACAAAACCTGCTATTCTCGAAACAGGCGCACAAATTATGGTACCTCTATTTATTAGTATTGGTGAAAGAATAAAAGTGGATACTCGCAATGACAGTTATTTAGGTAGAGAGTAAACTTATTATCAATTATCAATTATCAATTACAATTCCCTTATATATATAGTATTAAACAGTGCCAATAGATTTTAACCAACTACGAGATTTTATTGAAGCCATTGCTAAAACAGATATTACTGAATTGGCAATAAAAGAAGGAGATTTTGAGTTAACAGTACAAAAAAACAATACCCAGAGTAACACTCCTGTTTATACCATAACCCCTTCTGCTGTCACCGCCGTGCCAGAAACTCCTAAACCTGTAGAAGTTGTTACTCCTATCCCTACCTCTCCTCCTCCGGTTACCCCCGATAAACCTCCTGTTAAAAATGATAATTGGGTAGAAATTACCTCTCCTATGGTGGGTACATTTTATCGTGCTTCTGCCCCCGGAGAAGCTCCTTTTGTGGAAAAAGGCGATCGAGTTGCTAACGGTCATGTGGTATGTATTATCGAAGCCATGAAACTGATGAACGAAATTGAAGCGGAAACATCAGGGCAAGTAATGGAAATTTTAGTAGAAAATGGTGAGCCTGTAGAGTATGGGCAAACTTTAATGTTAATCGCCCCGAATTAGGAAGATTAGGAAAATTAGGAAAAAGGATAATTGACAAAACCCATTGTAAAAAGTCAAAAATTATGCACAGCTTATCAATACCTACATGGATTGTTCATGTATCCAGTGTTATCGAATGGATAGCCGCCATTTGGTTTGTCTGGCGTTATGGAGAAGTCACCAAAGACAGTAGTTGGTATTGGTTAGCCTATGGAATGTTACCCGCTTTAATCAGTGCGATGTGTGCTTGTACATGGCATTTATTCGATAATGCCGAATCTTGGGAGTGGTTAGTAACGATTCAAGCCTTAACCACCGTTATCGGTAATATCACCTTGTGTATCGGTGCATGGAAAATTTGGCAATCTTCCTTTTCAGAAATAAATTAAAATCATTTTTATTGCTTATTAGTAAGGGCTTCAGCCCTATTTATCCTAGTTATTGGAGAAGTCTATTACAGTCTTAATTTTTTGTATTTGTAATTTTAAATCAGGAGTTTTTAAACTATGAACCAAATTATTTTAAAGGAAATTAAGCCTAGTTTACTATCTAAATTAACTTATTTAGCAACTCTACATAGTCGCACTTTAGAACAAGAAATAACCGCAATTTTAGAACAAATAATAGATAATAAAGTGATAATAACTCCTGAAAATAAAGGTTGGCAAAAGGGCTTTTTTGAGGAGGTTATTGGTGCTTGGAAAGATGAACCTTTAATCAGAGAAGCACAACCAGAAGAACAAGATCGAGATTTTTTATTATGATTTATTTGTTAGATATAATGTTTGTATTAAATTACTGAATAATAGTAATAAATTAGTTATCAAAAAATTAGCAGAACAAAAACCTAGTAATATTAATTTATGTTCCATTGTGGAATTTGAATTGTATTATGGTGCTTATCATAGCCAAAAATCTTCAGAAAATATTAAAAAATTAGATCGTTTTTTTAGTCAATTTAAGGTGCTTAATTTTGATAGTAATTGTGCTAGAATTGCTGGTATGATTCGTTCTCGATTAAATAAAAAAGGTACTCCTATTGGGGTTTATGATTTACAAATTGCTTCGATCGCCCTTGCTCATGATTTAATTTTAGTGACTCATAATATCTCTGAGTTTAGTCGTGTAGATAATTTAAAATATGAAGATTGGGAAATTATGGGATAATTGTACATTTTTTTGAGAATTTTACCAATACTAACAATTGCTAAACCTCATCAATATCAAATTATTTCCTTTCTGAGGTTAAAATGAAAGATTGACTAAATTAAATAATTATAGATACTCCAAAAATATTTATGCAAACTCCCTATAATCCCAGTGATATAGAGTCAAAATGGCAAAAACAATGGTCAGATTCTCAATTATATCTGACGGAAGAAAACAGCGATAAACCTAAATTTTATGCCCTTTCCATGTTTCCCTACCCTTCAGGAAAATTACACATGGGTCATGTGCGTAACTACGTTATTACCGATGTGATAGCCCGTTGTAAAAGAATGCAAGGGCATCGAGTTTTACATCCCATGGGGTGGGATGCCTTCGGTTTACCTGCGGAAAATGCCGCTATTGATAGGGGGATTCCTCCTGCCAAGTGGACTTTTGAAAATATTGCCCAAATGCGATCACAACTTCAAGAATTAGGCTTATCCATTGACTGGAATCGAGAGGTTGCTACTTGCTCTCCCGAATATTATAAATGGACACAGTGGCTATTTTTACAATTTTTTGAGGCTGGACTTGCTTATCAGAAAGAAGCTGCGGTAAACTGGGATCCCATCGATCGAACCGTGTTAGCTAACGAACAAGTGGACTCAGAAGGTTATTCTTGGCGTAGTGGTGCAAAAGTTGAACGTAAATTATTAAGACAGTGGTTTTTGAAGATTACCGATTATGCCGAACAACTGTTAAACGACTTACAACAATTACAAGGGTGGCCCGATCGAGTCAAAACCATGCAGGAAAACTGGATAGGTAAGTCTGTAGGGGCTTATTTAGAGTTTCCCGTTGTGGGAAAAGATGAAAAAATTGCCGTGTTTACCACGCGCCCTGACACCGTTTATGGAGTCACCTATGTAGTACTTGCTCCCGAACACCCTTTAACTCAAATTGTCACCACCCCCGAAAGAAAAGAAGCGGTAGAAGCGTTTATTCAAGAGGTGAGTAATGAAAGTGAGATCGATCGAACCGCCGATGACAAGCCCAAAAAAGGTACAATGACAGGGGGGAAAGCCATTAACCCCTTTACTAACGAAGAAATCCCCATTTTAATCGCCAATTACGTCTTATACGAATACGGCACAGGGGCAGTAATGGGTGTACCTGCGCACGATGTGAGAGACTTCAAATTTGCCAAAGAAAATGACTTACCTATCAAAGTAGTAATTTTGCCTGATGATGCTGATAATGGTGATATATGTCTGTTGGAAGCCTATACAGAAGCAGGTACAATGATTAACTCTGGTGGTTTTAATGGCATGAATTCCGTCAAAGGAAAAGAAGCAGTGATTCGCCTAGCGGAAAATAACGACTATGGCAAAAAACGCATTCAATATCGCCTCAGAGACTGGTTAATTTCTCGTCAACGTTACTGGGGTTGCCCTATTCCCGTCATTCACTGCGAAGATTGTGGTACAGTACCCGTACCCTCTCAAGATTTACCTGTAAAATTACCTGAAAATGTCGAGTTTTCTGGACGTGGTGCTTCTCCCCTTGCTCAAATCGAAGACTGGATTAACGTACCCTGTCCAAAATGTGGGAAACCTGCAAAACGAGAAACCGACACTATGGACACCTTTATCGACTCCTCATGGTATTTTTTCCGTTATACCGATGCAAACAACCAAGATGAGGCATTTAACCTCGATCGAGTGAATGATTGGATGGCTGTGGATCAGTATGTAGGCGGAATCGAACACGCAATATTGCACTTGCTTTATTCACGCTTTTTTACTAAAGTAGTGCGCGATCGAGATTTAGTCAAGGTTGACGAGCCTTTCAAAAGATTGTTAACTCAAGGTATGGTGCAGGGGTTGACTTATAAAAATCCTGAAACGGGCAAATATGTCATTGCCGAAAACGTCTATTCCGTAGAAGAAACCAACGACAAAGGCAAAACCGAAACCATTTATTATGAAAGGGAAACTAATCAGAAACTCTCAGTATTTTATGAGAAAATGTCCAAGTCTAAATATAACGGAGTTGATCCGCAAGTAGTCTTAGAAAAATATGGGGCAGATACTGCGAGAATGTTCATCTTATTTAAAGCACCTCCAGAGAAAGATTTAGAGTGGCAAGACGCAGATGTAGAAGGACAATTTCGCTTTTTAAATCGAGTATGGTTGTTAGTTAATGACTTTGTAGAAAACCCTAATTCTGCGAAGAATAAAACCTTTGATAAAGCCAAATTAAGTAAAGAAGAAAAGAATTTAAGAAGGGCGATTCACACTGCAATTAAAGAAATTTCTGACGACTTAAACGGTGATTATCAATTTAATACCGCAGTTTCTGAGTTAATGAAATTAAGCAACGCTTTACGAGATACTAATATTAAAAATTCTCCTGTTTTTCGAGAAGGAATCGAAACATTAATTTTACTTCTAGCACCTTTTGCTCCTCATATTAGTGAGGAATTATGGCAATTATTAGGTAATAATAAATCTGTACATTTAGCTAACTGGTTAGAAGTAGATAAAGAAGCATTAATTGTGGATGAAATTACCTTAGTTATCCAAATTATGGGTAAAACCAGAGGCACAATTTCTGTACCTGCATCTGCTACGAAAGAGGAGTTAGAAACCTTTGCTAAAGAGTCGGATATTGCCAAAAAACACATTGGAGAAAAAGCGATTAAAAAAGTAATAGTTGTACCGAATAAATTAGTCAACTTCGTCATTTAACTCTAATTGGTGGGCAATGCCCACCAGATAAAACAGGACGTTTTCATTCTCAAAATTTAATATACTGATACATTCTGCTATACTAATAAGTTAAGCAACTATTTTGTTGTTTTATAGTTAGTAAATATAATTAGTTACAGCTTGATAGGAAGATTATGTCAACTTCCCTACAACAATCTAGTAAAGAAATGATTTTGCAATATCTACTGAAGCAGAATAAAGCATCAGCCCAAGATATTGCTCAAGCCATGAATATTAGCCCCCAAGCCACTCGGCGCCATCTCAAAGAATTGGAAGAGCAAGATTTGCTCGATCGAGATTCTATTCAACTGAAAACAGGACGACCACAATATTTGTATTATCTTTCCAAAAAAGGGCGCGATCGATTTCCCCAAAACTACGGAGAATTTGCCGTGTCATTTTTAGATACCCTTACGGAAACCGTAGGAGAAACTCAGGTAAGTAAAGTATTAGAAAAACAATGGCAAAGAAAAGCCGAAAATTATCGTCAATATCTCACAGGCAAAACCCTAGCTGAAAGAGTACATCAGTTGGCAGAGATTAGACAACAAGAAGGATACATGGCAGAATTGTTTTGTGTTGACAAAGACGCTGATAATAATGTGCAAAAATTTTTTCTGACTGAAAATAACTGTGCTATATCAGAAGTAGCTGAATCTTATCCCCAAGTTTGTGGGCATGAATTAGAAATGTTTGCTAATTTGTTCCCTGAATGTCACATCGAAAGGACAAATTGGATTAATAATGGTGAGCATCGTTGTGGTTATTTGATACAACCAAAATAGTAAGTAGGTAGGGTTTACTGAATAAATCGAAAGACTATAAAAATTAAGGCTTAGGGCATCGTTAAATTAATAAAAAAGTACGCATTTTTGGCAATTTTTACTTAAAAAATCAGCATTGTTGATCTTATTTTATGGCAAACATATTTGTTTTTTTGTGCAATTACACCATCTCAAAACTTTGATTTTTAGGTATTTCTCCTCGTCTCCCTTCATTACTCATATTTTTTTCAGCACCCCCCACTTAATATCATTCGGATAAGTCATGAGTCACTCCCCTACAAAAATGATAAAATTAACTAATTAGCCATTGAAACTACGATAACATAACACATGACTGACCACGAAAATATTGAACAAAAAAAATTCGTCTTTCCTTTTGACATGAAGTTGTCTTCTGATAATCGTTGGGTAGTTATGGCAAAATTAATACCTTGGGATGAATTGGAAGAAGAAAATAAAGCATTATTTGGCACAAAAAAGAATAAATTAGGTAAACCATTTAGAATGGCGTTAGCCACATTAATACTCAAGCAAAAATATGAGATGACAAATAGGCTACTTGTGGCATTAATACAAGAAAATCCGTATTTACAATCCTTGATCGGACTACATAAGTTTACAACTATTATCCCATTTAAACCATTGATGATAGGGAATTTTGAACAAAATATTCATGAAGAAATAATGGATAAAGTCAATCGAATACTCATAAAAGATACTCTTAAAAAGATTCTTGAATAATAGTTGTGTTTTAATTGTTTCATACTTAAGACTTACTCATTTGTCTCACAACATTAATAAACTTTTCCATTAATTGGTATGGAAAGGGCTAAAGCCCCTACTACAAACGTTGACATCACAACAGATTATAAATAACATAATGAAACTAGCAGAACCAATTATCACCTATAATATTGACGATATTTCTTCTGTTTCGTGGGTGGAAGTTTTAGTCGATTGTGCTTATAGTGAAGGGTTATATACCTATAAAATTAAACCTGATACCGTAGTGAAGGTGGGAGATATTGTTAGTATTCCCTTCGGCAGTTCGATCGTGGGGGGAATTGTGTTAAAGTTACTTAGTCAACCTCCAGAGCATCTTTCGATCGAGCAGATAAAAGAGATAGATGATATTATTACTACGGGGTTTTTTCCTCCTCACTACTGGGAGTTATTACAGTTAACCGCCGAATATTACTTAACGGATTTAATCAACGTGGTTAGGGTTGCCTTGCCTCCCAAATTACTAGGCAAATCCCAAAGACGAGTGAGACTTATAATCGACAATCTTCCAGATACTCTTGAGGATGATTGTAGCGTCAGTCAATGGCAAGTTATCAAATTGCTTAAACAAAGCAAAACAGGAGACTATAGTTATAACTTCATTACTCAGAAAGTCAAAAACGCTAGACAGGCAATCAAAAGCCTCGTCAAAAAACAGTGGTTAGAAATTTATTTGCAACCTCCCTCTAACGCCAAGCCAAAATTAACCAAAGTCGTCACCTATCTTGCAGACAATGAAGAAATTTCCCTTACTCAAAAACAAAAAGATGTCTTAACTATCCTCAAAAATCATCACGGAGAATTACCCCTCAATCAATTAACCACCTTAGCGCAATTAAATAGTAACTCGATCGTGCAAACCCTGGCAAAAAAAGGTTGTGTTATCATCCAAGAAAGAGAAACCCTGAGACTTTTACAAGATTCTTCCCCTCAAAAAGACGAACCAAAAACCTTGACAAAAGATCAAAGTCGTGCTTTAGATATTATCACCAGTTTAAAATCTTATTCCACCGTATTATTACATGGAGTCACGGGTTCAGGTAAAACAGAAGTATATCTACAATCGATCGAACCCATTTTACAACAAAAGAAATCCGCCTTAGTATTAGTACCCGAAATTGGCTTAACACCGCAACTCACCGACAGATTTCGATCGAGATTTGGAGATAAAGTATGTGTATATCACAGCGCCTTGAGTGATGGAGAAAGATACGATACATGGCGACAAATGTTAACAGGCGAATCTCAAGTCATTATCGGCACAAGAAGCGCCGTATTTGCACCCTTACCGAATATAGGAATGATTATCTTAGACGAAGAACATGATACCAGTTTCAAACAACATCAACCCATCCCCACCTACCACGCCGTCAAAATTGCCCAATATCGAGCAAAATTAGTCAACTGCCCTCTTATACTCGGCTCTGCTACTCCTTCCCTCGAATCTTGGCGACAAGCTACAGAAACAGGCAAGATGCCTGTTCTACCGTCTAATACTCCCCCCTTACTAAACGACACTTCTACGACTCCCCCCTTTCAAAGGGGGGCGGGGGGGGATCAAACTTCCTTTCAAAACAGGGCGGAGGGGGATCAAACTTCCTTTCAAAACAAGGTGGAAGGAGATCAAAATCCCCTAGAATCATTAATAGAAGGAAAAAACTACTATATCTCATTACCGAATCGCATCGAGAATCGCCCTATGCCACCAGTGGAAATAGTGGATATGCGCCAAGAATTAAGAAAAGGCAACCGCAGTATTTTTAGTTATAGCCTGAGAAATGCGCTAAATAACCTCAAAGAAGAAGGCAAACAGGCAATTTTATTTATCTCTCGGCGAGGACATAGCACTTTTGTTTCCTGCCGTAGCTGTGGCTATGTGATGGAATGTCCTCATTGTGATGTTTCCTTATCCTATCACTATACCCATGAGGGAGCAACGGAGTTATTAAGATGTCATTATTGCAATCATACGGAATTGCATCCGAAAAAATGCCCTCAATGTTTCTCTCCCTATCTCAAATTCTTCGGTACTGGTACTCAAAAAGTGTTGTTAGAATTAGAAAAAGAGTTTCCTCAATTGACAATATTGCGCTTTGATAGTGATACCACTCGCACAAAAAACGCCCATCGTAGAATTTTAGAGGATTTTGGAGCAGGAAAAGCCGATGTATTAATCGGTACGCAAATGTTGACTAAAGGTATCGACTTAGCCCAAGTTACTCTCGTTGGGGTGGTTTCTGCCGATGGTTTATTATTCCATTCTGATTATAGAGCTAGTGAGAGGGCTTTTCAAACTTTAACCCAAGTGGCAGGGCGCGCAGGTAGAGGAGATGACGCTGGAAAGGTGATTATTCAGACTTATTCCCCTGAACATCCTGTAATTCATGCTGTGCAAAATCACGATTATTTAGCCTTTTGTCAACGGGAGTTAGCAGAAAGAGAGAGTTTAGACTATCCCCCCTATGGTAATTTAATTTTACTGCGTTTTACTGGTGTTGATGGCGATCGAGTGAGAGAATCCGCAGATACGGTGGCGGATATGTGCGCGAATTTATTACCAGATTCGATCGAAATTTTAGGACCTGCTCCTGCTAATATTATGAGAGTAGCAAATCGTTATCGTTGGCAAATTTTACTCAAATCTGTGGATGATTTTACCGTAGAAATAAAGCAAATTTTACTCACATTAAAAGAATATTGTCATCGATCGGTTTCTTTGGTAATCGATGCTGATCCTTTACGAATTGAATAGCCAGTAAGAGTTGAATATTATTCAACCCCTACAAATCAATAAGACTAAATGAATAATTGTGGTTTCAAATTATCAAAATTAGTTATTTTCACAATAGTTGCACCGTCGATCGAAAAAGTAGGATCATTCGTGTCATTTAAAAAGCAAAAACGAATATTAATGAGTGAAATTCGCTCTAAATTAATAATCCAATCATGATAACTCTGAGCTAATAAACTACTGTAGGCATGGTAACGAAAAATTAATTGATCATTTGCCCAAACTTCCCACATCATATCATTATCTTTACCACTAGCCGTCACATTAACATCAATTAAATACCTTCCTTTTTCCAAACTAAATGGTTGTTTTAACTCTATATTGGGATAATTATTAAACTCAAAATCATCAGGATTTAACTTCGATATGGTTTGAAAATTAAAAGGAGGTTGATAAATAGTATTGAGAATTTTAGAACTATGAATATAGAGATTATTGCGTAAACTAGCTTCTTGAGGATAATCTTGGGGAGTTTTAATCTCTCGATAACTGTTTAAATCAATGACAATATAACCATTTTCTCGTAACAAATCTAAACAACGGGTATCTTCTGGTTGAGTTTCTAAAATTAAGTGAGGTTTAGCGGTTTTAATTGTGTTAATCATTCCTTTAACTGCATCAAATTCTGCACCTTCAATGTCCATTTTCACTAGATTAGGAATTAAACCAGTTTTTGCGACAAAATCATCTAACGCAATGGTATTAACTTGATATGCTGGATCATTACTCTGATCAAGGTTATAAATACTATCATTCAGAAATTTACCGCTATAAATCCCAATTTGTTGATAAGATTCAGAATATACCGCAGTATGATAAAGTTGAACATTATTACAACCATTTAAAATTAAATTTTGCTGACATTTTCCTACAATACGAGGACTGGCTTCAAAAGCACAAACAATGCCTTTCAAACCTACCATGCGAGACATTACGCTAGTCAATCCGCCAAAATTTGCTCCTACATCAAAGACAATATCCCCATATTGACATAAATCTCTTAAGGCAAGTTGTACAGGAGGTTCCCAAAAATTCTCCTCATACCAATATGCCATACCAAAAAGACTTAATTGATCTATTTTCTCCTCTAATTTTAACTGTTGTGGGTTGACAACTTTTGTCACTGATTCTGTTAATTTGTCAGACTCTAAGACAACTCGTCTTAATTTATATTTAAGCCATTCTTTAATTTCAGTGATCATTTTAATATGTCAAACCTTTGATTTATGTAGCAGATATATAAGAAAATAAGGGCTTAAGCCCTTACTACAAACAAGTTAATAACTATCGATTATTCACTATGATTATCTATAGCTGTTCGTGGAAAGTACGGTTAATTACGTCTAACTGTTGCTCACGAGTTAGTTTAATAAAGTTGACGGCATAACCTGAAACACGAATGGTTAACTGAGGATATTGTTCAGGATGATCCATGGCATCTAACAAGGTGGCTCGATCGAACACGTTAATATTGATATGATGTCCTGTATTGTGGAAATAACCATCTAACATCCCTGCGAGGTTGTTAATTCGAGCTTCGGGGGTTTTACCTAAAGCATTCGGCACGATCGAAAATGTGTAAGAAATACCATCTTGAGCGTGTTCGTAGGGCAATTTTGCTACAGATTCCATAGAGGCGATCGCACCTTTGGTATCCCGTCCGTGCATGGGGTTAGCACCCGGGGCGAAAGGTTCACCAGCTTTGCGTCCATCAGGAGTACTACCAGTTTTTTTACCATAAACCACGTTAGAAGTAATGGTTAAAATGGATTGGGTGGGAGTGGCGTTACGATAGGTTTTGTGTTGACGGATTTCGTTCATGAATTTTGTTACTAATTCACAAGCAATATTATCAACTCGATCGTCATTATTACCGAATTTGGGGTAATCTCCTTCTACTTCGTAATCCACCGCTAAACCTGCTTCGTTGCGAATCACTTTTACACGACTATATTTAATAGCAGATAAAGCATCGGCAACTACTGACAACCCTGCAATACCACAAGCCATTGTACGGTAAACATCTCGATCGTGCAACGCCATTTCGATGCGCTCATAGCTATATTTATCGTGCATATAGTGGATAACATTGAGGGTGTTAACGTATAGTTTCGCTAACCATGCCATGAGTAAGTCAAATTTAGCACTAATTTCTTCATACTCTAAATAGTCAGAGGTAATGGGAGCGTAAGCAGGGGCAACTTGCACACCGCTATTTTCATCTTTACCGCCGTTGATGGTATAGAGTAAGGCTTTGGCTAAGTTAACTCGTGCGCCGAAAAACTGCATTTGTTTGCCAATTTTCATCACAGACACACAACAAGCGATACCATAATCATCCCCATAGTCAGGGCGCATTAAATCATCATTTTCGTACTGAATGGAGCTAGTATCGATCGAAACCTTAGCACAATAACGTTTAAATTCGATGGGTAATCTTTCTGACCATAATACTGTTAAATTAGGTTCTGGAGCAGGTCCTAAGTTATATAATGTATGTAAGAAACGGAAACTATTTTTTGTTACCAAAGGACGACCATCTGATCCCATACCACCAATTACTTCTGTCACCCATACAGGATCAGCCGCAAAAAGTTGGTTATATTCAGGCGCTCGTAAAAAACGCACCATGCGCAACTTGATGACAAATTGATCAATTAATTCTTGAGCTTCCGATTCATTAATAATACCGTTGTTTAAATCCCTTTCAAAGTAAATATCTAAGAAAGTAGAAACACGACCGAGAGACATTGCTGCCCCATTTTGTTCTTTCACCGCACCAAGGTAAGCA
Organism: Geminocystis sp. CENA526; assembly: GCF_050753365.1. NCBI lineage: Bacteria > Bacillati > Cyanobacteriota > Cyanophyceae > Chroococcales > Geminocystaceae > Geminocystis > Geminocystis sp. CENA526. The sequence goes on along the minus strand of NZ_JBLZFY010000043.1, from coordinate 3,690 downwards.
AAATATGTCCATTGCACTGCTTCTTGAGCATTGGTGGCAGGTTTACTGATGTCGAAGCCATAACTTAAAGCCATTTCTTTTAACTCGTTTAAGGCTTTAATTTGTTCGGTGGTTTCTTCCCGTAAGCGAATTACATCCTCATCAATCACATCATTTTCGAGGGATAATAATTGATTTTGTTTGTCTTTGATGAGAAAATCCACACCGTATAAAGCCACTCGACGATAATCCCCAATGATGCGCCCTCTACCATAGGCATCGGGTAAACCCGTAATAATACCAGATTTACGAGCTTTTCTCATATCCGTTGTATAAGCAGAGAAAACGCCGTCATTGTGAGTTTTGCGATACTTGGTGAAGATTTCTTCCGTTTGCGGATCAAGTTCATAACCGTAGGATTTCAGGGATGTCGCAACTACTCGAATCCCCCCGTAAGGCATGATCGATCGTTTCAGGGGTTTATCAGTTTGTAAGCCAACGATTTTTTCTAAGTCTTGATTAATATAACCTGCGCCATAGGCGGTAATACTAGAGGGAATTTTAGTTTCTGCATCTAAAACACCTTTTTCCCTTTCTTCCTTCATTAATAATTTAACTTCAGTCCAAAGATTATTAGTGCGAGGTGTGGCATCAGTTAAAAAAGATTCGTCTTCGGTATAAACGGTATAATTTCTTTGAATAAAATCTCTTACGTTAACTTCTGTTGTCCATTTACCAAGTTTAAAGCCTTGCCAACCGTCATAAGGCGCGTGTTGTGTAGCGTCATGGGTGGGTTTTTCAGATAGATGTACCATAAGTTATGATCTAGTATTTTGTTTTGATGTACTAGAGCCTCCTTACTTTCTATTATAACCCTTAATATCTACCTTAGAGATCTATTTTTTCTCTTTGGTATGCTAGAACACATTTAATTCATACTATCTAATGTCATCCAACCCGGTATCCATAAATCCCTATCTTTTAATTGTTTGGCATTAATCCAAAATCTTACACTATCATCGCAGGAAGATTTCATTTCCGCAAATACCCATTTATCTTCATTTTTGCGGTTAACTACTTCAAAATGTCGCCATCCCCAAGTTTTTTGTGTTGCAGTCCATTTTGAGCCTAGTAAGTGTGGATATTTTTGTTTTTTCGCCATATTAATAAGAATTAAGAATTAAGAATTAAGAAGGGCATAGCCAAGAGGCAAAATTTAGACTAAATCGATCGAATCATAAAATAATTTTGGTTCTTCTACAGCAGGGTTTTTTCAAAGTCGGGGTAAAATTGCATTTTATTAGTTCTATTCATTGAACGTTATATATTAGCTTTGTCAATTTATTGCAAAGTGAGTTAATGTTAACTTTATCATCCTGCTAGACGATTTATGAGTTGAAACCATTAACAAAAACGTGTAATAAATCGCGCAGCGTTGCGAGGCACGAAGCAATCTGACGTCTAATAGATACCGTTCAATAAATTAGACTTCTCCATTTAATTAAGATTTTAAGGGCTGAAGCCCTTACTACGAACCAATTAAAAATAATTTTTGGAGATGTCTATTGAACTCACTTTTCCCCAAAAATATCATAGTTTTTAATAATAATTGATTTTCTAATCAGAAAAAATGCCTAGATTTCTTGTCAATTATAGTTTCTAATTAAATCAAATTTCGAGAATGAAAACTCCCTAGTCAGGAAGAGAGGGAGAGGGAGGAAGAAAATACTTTAAAATAATTTAGGACTTACGCGCCAGTAACGATATTCTGTTATTCCTAGCTAATACAGGCATATCAGCCAGTGCCACGGAATCTTAATCCCTTGATTTTTGCTACAAGTACCTAATTTCCATCATTGCTAATTCTTAATTCTTAATTCTTGATATGAAAACTGACTTATTAACGATCGAACATTTAAAAGTTGCGTATCCTGTTACTAACTACGGAGATGATAAAAAAACTTGGGCTGTCAATGATGTATCTTTTGGTTTAAATAAAGGGGAAATCATGGCTTTAGTAGGGGAGTCAGGATGCGGTAAATCCACTTTAGGGCGAACCGTAATGCGATTGTTGCCTGACAAGAGTTCGATCGAAGGTTCAGTGTATTTTCAAGGAGAGGATGTATTTAGTTTTGATAGTCAAGGGATGCGCAGATTTCGAGGAGAAGCAGTAGCTTTAGTATTTCAAGACCCGATGACGAGATTAGACCCTTTAATGACTATAGGGGATCATTGTATCGAAACATTGAAAGCTCATCAACCCCAATTATCCACCAAAGAAGCGAAGGAGAAAGCCTTATCTACTCTCGAAACCGTAAAAATAGCACCAGAAAGGTTTAATCAATATCCCCATGAATTTAGTGGCGGAATGCGTCAACGGGTTGCTATGGCATTGGCGCTATTATTAGAACCAAAATTGATAGTTGCTGACGAACCTACTACTTCCCTTGATGTGACTATCGCTTCGGAAATTTTGGCAGAGTTGACTTCTTTATGTCGAGAGAAAGATATGGGGTTATTGTTGATTTCCCATGATTTGGCGATGGTAGGTAAATATTGTGATCGAATTGGGGTAATGTATCAAGGGGAGATGGTAGAAACAGGAAAAGTCGAAGATGTCATGTATTCACCCCAACATGAGTATTCTAAATCCTTATTAGATGCCGCTTTCCATTTACATCACACCAGCGCATCTCAACCGTCCGAAGAAAAGACAATACCCTTATTACAGTTAAAAAATTTAAAACAATACTATACCCTCGAAGCGAATTTTATCGAGCAGATTTTAGGCAAAAAATCTCAAACTATCAAAGCTGTGGACGATCTTAACCTAGAGATTCAACAAGGGGAAATCTTAGGATTAGTAGGAGAATCAGGCTGTGGCAAAAGTACCCTTTCTCGCACTATTTTACAACTAATTCGGGCAACTTCGGGACAAGTTCAGTTTCTCGATCGAGATTTAACTACCCTAACCGAACAAGAAATTCGAGGCTTAAGAAAAGAAATACAGATGATTTTTCAAGACCCTCATGCTTCTCTTAATCCCATGATGACTATAGGGGAGTCTATCACAGAACCGCTTTTGATTCATCACATGGGCAATAAACAGGAGAATCTCGAAAGGGTGGAAAAGATGTTAAATCGAGTCGGATTAAACCCCCAGGAATACTATAACCGTTATCCGAAGGAACTTTCAGGGGGACAACAACAAAGAGTTTCGATCGCACGGGCATTAATTACTAACCCAAAATTGGTGATATGTGATGAACCTGTCAGTATGTTAGATGCCACAGTACAAGCTCAAGTATTAGATTTAATTTTAGAATTGAAAGCAGAGTTTAACTTAACTTATCTTTTCATTACCCATGATTTATCGGTAGCCAAGTTTCTGTGCGATCGAATTGCGGTGATGAATGGCGGTAAAATCGTTGAATTGGGAGATACTGAAAGTATTTTTAATAATCCCCAACATCCCTATACAAAAACCCTTCTTGCCTCTGCTTTCACTTTCTTAAATACTAAGTAACACTCAATATACTTACCATGCTTGGGGCTGAAAATTTTGGGGAATATCTAACTTAAACCCACATTCGGCACGTCAAAATGTCAAAATGTATAAAGTTAGATTATGAGATGAAATAGTAAAAAAGAACTACGAAGGAAAATCTTGGGGAAGTTTTTTGAGTAAAAATACTGAGTCAGAGTATAGCT
>NZ_JBLZFY010000042.1:0-34629 GCF_050753365.1 Geminocystis sp. CENA526 | reverse complement strand
GGAAGAGGGGGAAGAGGGGGAAGAGAGGGAGGAAGGGGAAGAAAATGCTGTCAAATCTTCATTAAATTTAGTAAATAGGGGGTGCTGAAAAAGTTATGAGTGATGAGGAGAGACTAGGAGACTAGAAGACTAGAAGACTAGAAGACTAGAAGACTAGGAGAAATACCTGAAAATCAACATTTTGAGATTTTGTCTGCACAAAACAAACAAGCGTAGTTTCGTTAAAAACGCCAAATAGAAGTGGCTTGTTTTGCCATTTGACTTTGACGGGATACGATCGTACTTTCATTCCATCGAGGATAATGTTTAGGGATAGAATTTGTTAATTGAAAATCACTATTTTTATACATTTCTATCTTCTTACTATAACTTTGATTGCCTAAATCACGATTTACTTTTGTTTCTAAAAGCGTCAAATTTCCTAGACGATAAATATATTTATCTTGATTATTTTCTTCTATAAAACTCCATTCTTCTCCTGTATTTTCTGGTAAAATATGTTCGATATTATATCCTGTACTTTCTAAATCAAATTCTTTCCCTGAAATTTGTTTTTCTAATTCTAATAAAATATAACGAAGCACTTTTCTATTGCGAGAGTTGCTAGTTTTCAATTCTTTTTCTCGAAAGTTATTTTTAAAGGTATTATCATTAGGATAAATTGGATTTAATCCTTCAATAATATCCCTTTCATTTACTAATAAATTATCGGATATTTTTTCAGCTACAGTATTATAAATTTTTTCTTGCTCTGGGGTGGAAAAATTACAAATAACATTGTAACGAAAAGAAATAACAGCAATACATTTTAGAATTTTTGTAAAAGTATCCCTTTTTTCTTCTCCAAATTTTTGATAAGTTGCCATTAATATACCCAAAGGTTGACGTACATTAAACATGGCTAATTGATTAAGTAATTGTTGTTCTTCTGGATGCCAAAAACTATCAAAAGGATTCCGTAATGCGGCATAAATAGAGGCAGAAATATCTAAAATTCTTAATAATTCAAAAGCCTTTTTTTTATTATTTATCTGACGGCGAATAGTTTTAAATAACTCTGTTTTTCTGACTAATTTATGACTACTATTCCAGTATATTCTTAGAAATTCAGGAAAACTTTCACTGCCTAATTCTTCTAATATTCTTTCCCATAAATTTTCTAAAGTTTCTATTTCTGTTTCATGGGAATCACCAGAGGCTATGATAGAAAAAAGATAGTTTTTTAATAAATCAGTAGCTGATAATCTTACACCCCTTGAATTGAGGGTTTCAAATACTTTAAAAGCGTTTAATTCATCGGTGACAGTAATCACAGTAAAAAATAATTTATCTGCCATTGTATCAATGAAAAATGCGATCGATTCTCCACTGGTTTGACATTGATTTTTTAGTTTTGATTCCAACCAATAAAAAGCCTTACGCAGTTGATGCTCTGAGGCATTTAAACCCCGTTGAGGTATATTTGCTAATGGAGTAAGGTAAGTTTTGTAAAAGCGGTTATTGTGGCGATTTAGCTCCAGTTTAGCACGGCTAACAAGAGTAACGGGGTCAACGTAGCCAATATAACTATTCTGTAAATTATCTTTTCTCAGTTGATTTTTATGGGCATCAATATTATCTTTTACCAGAGTTTGTAAGCGACTCAGGGAAGCCAAAATTAAAATACTAATGGTAGTAAGTCGTTGTTGTCCGTCTATGATGTCAAAATATTTATTATCTGAAGATTGAAGCACTAAATAACCCATGTAATGTGCGGGTTCGCCGTCTTCTTCTAATAATCCTAACATATCTTGCCATAAGTCTTCCCATTCGTCTTCTCCCCATGAATAATCTCTTTGAAAGGGAGGCACACGATACAGTAATCCGTTACCCATGATTTGGCGGAAAGTCTGATTGGCGGTGTTAAAGTTCATTATTGACATGGATTTCTTACTATCAATCAATTTAACTAACAAAATGCAATTTTGCCCCGACTTTGAAAAAACCCTGTTAAACAAAGGGGGGAACTTATTTTACATTTTTCACGAATGGGTAATTCTTGAGTATTTCAAAATTTGATGATTTAATCATATAGTAAAAGTCTATAATAAATAATAGAGTCTATTGAATTTTGGTTGGAGGTTATGACATAAAATGTTATTTAAGTTCATCAACAAGGTTTCCCCATTGATAAATATATCACCCCCCCCGATCGATCGAGGCAAATCCCTTCATCAACAGAGTTTAACCTTAAAAGACACAAAAGAAGAAGGTTTCTCTATCCTAGAGGTGTTAGTAACTATTTTAGTCATCAGTGGTTTTTTACTAGGCTCGTTACAAGCCACCGTTTTATCGGTATTATTAAGAGTTCAAGCCCAAGATAAACAGGAAGCCGCCAACTGGATTCAACAAGATTTAGAGTTAATTCGCTATCAGGCTTTTATTTTACCAACTGTTCCTACTAACTGTGGTACTTATGGAGCTAATTTACAAACTACTCTAACAACTGGCGGACAAACAAATCAGGGTTCAGGAGTACAAATTAATGGTAAATGGTATAGAGTTTTTAGAGTTTATACCCACAATAACAGTAATATTTTAACAATTAATTATACATTAGCTTATGCTCCTGCTGTCAATCCCAATCCTGCACATCCTCGTTATAGAGCAAATGCGTCTTATACACCAACAGGCACAACACCTCCAGATTCAACTAATCCAAATGTAGTAACAACATTATCAACGGAGGTGATACCTAATGCAGCTCTTAGTTGTTAATTTACTCAATTTGTTCAATGAAAGAAGTAAACAGAAAGGATTTACTTTATTTGAAGTAGTAGTAGTATCTATTATTATTGGGATTGTTAGCGCCGTTGCCGCCCCTAATTTAATCGAGTCTCAAAGACAAGAAAGAGTCAACCGTACTTTTTCTCAGGTTCGATCGGCTTTAGTGGAAGCTCAAGTTAACGCTAACCGTATGAGTAGAAATTGTCCGATTACTATTACTACAACAAGTGTGACCAGCGCTGTATCTGGTTGTCTTTTAGAAAATATAGTAATTGATTCTAGCATTGTTGATGTAAGAACTTCTAAAACTGGAGGTTTACCTCAAACAGTTACTTTTGATTATAAAGGAGGGATACCAGTAACGGATATTCAAACTATTCATATTGCCCGAAAAAATTTTTCAAATACTGCTATAAATGAAACGGGAAAATGTATAGTTTTAGCTAACACTATCGGTATGATTAGAACTGGCATTTATGATTCTACAGTTTCAGGCACTAATTGTAATAATGTAGAAAATAGACGTTACGATACTGGTGGTTAATAATCTTCTCAGTAAAATCTAAGTCATTGCGAGGTAACGAAGCAATCTCAAAGCCTATATTCTTTTTGAATAATGAAAACAGATTCTATTTTTTATGAGTTATTTTTAAACATCCCAGAAAGTTTATTTAACTTATTAAAATTACCCCCAGAATTAGCAAAAGAATATCAATTTATATCTCAAGAATTGAAACAATTAGCTAAAAGAATAGACGGGGTATTTTTACCTAATAATGAAGATAAACCTATTTATTTTGTGGAGGTACAATTTCAATCAGACGAGAATTTATATTATCGTTTATTCACAGAAATATTCACCTATTTAGGACAGTATAAACCCTGTCAAGACTTTTATGCAGTGGTATTATGGGAAAAAAGAAATTATGAAACTCCCTTACCAAGTTATTATCAAGTTTTTCAAGACACAGGAAAATTGACGGTAATTTACTTAGATGAATTGAGTTTTGAAGAATACGAAGGTTTAGGCATAGAAATTCTCCAGCTAATTGTTGCTAATGAAGAAAATGCTAAAAATCAAGTTAATACCCTGTTTAATTCGATCGAAAATAGTCAAGAATCATCTACCAAGAAAAAAGATATTATAGAATTATTAGAAAAGATATTAATTTATAAATTTACCAACTATACAAGGGAGGAATTAGACAAAATGTTTACTTTAACTGATTTCAAAAAAACCCGTTTTTATCAAGATACTTATAAAGAGGGTAAAATTGAGGGTAAAATTGAAGGCAAACTGGAATCAATCTTTAATTTAATGAAGTTGGGATTATCGATCGAACAAATCGCAGAAGCCTTAGAATTAGACTTAGAATTGCTGAAAAAGGTAGCTAAATTTTATGATGATAGCTATACTCAAGGAGAAAATCAAGGTAAAATTAAATCTATACCTAACTTAATGAAGTTGGGGTTATCGATCGAACAAATCGCAGAAGCCTTAGAATTAGATTTAGAATTAGTGAGAAAAGTCGCTCTAAATGATTAATCGACAGGTAAAAATTGGAAGGGTGGTGCGGAAACAAGATTTTTAGTGGCATCCCCTGCATAAAAAGTACCGTCTGTTAAAGACAATTTTTTCACAGAAGCAGTGGGGTTAAAATCTAGCTCTTTCATGTCAATCCAAAAAACATTCGGGCTAGTTGCAGAATCAAAATAGTATATCTTGTTTTTCTGATCCGCTACCACTCGCCATACCGTAGAAGCGATATTCGGTTGATCTGGAGTAGTTATACCTAAAGGAACAGAGACACTACGAACCACGCTTAAAACACTAGCAAGGGCTTGATTTTCGTACTTTTGTTCAGGAACAGCGCTAATATAGTTAGGAACTGTTTTTGTAGGTATAGAATTGAGCAGAAAATAGGCACGGGCGAATCGATCGGCTGCTCGATTTGTACCGGGTAGAAAGTTTAAACCGCCTATGCTTTGCCAATATTCATTTAAAGCAAGTTGTTTGTCAAAAGTGGGGGAATTAGTGACGACTTTATAATCTTTGCTGTGATGAATGACTAACTTGCCGTCAATATATTCAAAAATAGCTGAGTCACCGTTAATATCAGAAATAACAAGGTGTAATTGAGCTGGTGCGCCATTGGGCAAAGTTGATGTAATTACTCGAAAAGGCTCTTTTTTCATCTCTTCCACTGCTTCGGCAACGGTGGCATAGTTATCTAAAAAATATTGAGCCCAAAGACTCATGGAAAGAGTGGCTTTTCCTTCTGTTGTACCGTAGTCGGATTCTGCTAAATAAAGAAGATTGGCAACTAAACCTTTTTCATTCATCCCATCGGCAGTACCAATGTCATAAGCTGTTATTACCACACTACCGTATTTAGATTTCCATTCGATCGAGTTTTTTCCTGCCAGTCCATTTTGATCGATTCCCCTCGGCAAAACCCACAAATTAGAACGAATGTCCTCTTTCCAATCCATCGATCGACCGGTTATAACTGTATTGTCACTACCTGAGTATAAAACACGGGTACAAGCTAAAACACTGAGACTAAAAAGTCCAGAGAAGGTTAAAATTGTTGGTATCGCCAAGGCAAGATGTTTGAAAATATTTAAAGTCATTGGATAAAATACTATTATAGTTTTTTTAAAAATAAATTATTTCTGGAAAAAGATGTTAGGTTAAATTAAAACATTTTAGATTAGGTGTTCGATCGATTATCTCTCAATGCAACAACATGGATTATACAGCAATAATAACAGAGTTAGGAAAAGCGTCATTATTTGACCTATATAGATTAAGTGTAGCGATCGATCAACAGTTAAATGATCCCAGTAGGTTAAGATTAATTAAAAATCATCTCACAGTAGGACAATTAATTAGCTATTTTGATAGGACAGAAAATCGTTTAATCAAAGCCACTATTATTGAACTAAAAACTAAGAAAGTTTTGATTGAAAATGAACATGATGGTTGTCAATGGAATATTCCTTATTGTCTTATCAATATAGATAATTCAGATACGGACATCAATCTTCAAGCAAAGCATCAAACAAATAAAAATCATGTTAAAGTTGGTGATCACGTTTGTTTCAAAGATAAACAAGGAAATGAAATGTTTGGAATCGTTACTAAACTTAATTCGCAAACAGCAGGGATATTAGTGGGAAATATGAAATGGAGAGTCTCTTATAGCTTGTTATCCCCGATTATTAGTATTGAAACTGGCGAAAATGTTGATAGTAGTTCGATCGTTATTGATATATAAAAACATTGGCTCTTTTGAATATGTAAATTATTGGCTAAGGTAGGGAAAAAGGAATACGGAAGCAGGGCGTTTTCATTCTCGAAAGGGGATAAAATTCTTACAAATAAGATAGGATTGCGATACCTAACACCTATCCGCATCAAGATACTATGAAACACTACTCATTATGAGCTTTTTGTTGTTGCTGATAGAGATAATAATAACGCCCTTTCATCGTCATTAATTCCTCGTGAGTGCCTTTTTCAGAGATCGAGCCACTATCCATAACTACAATAATATCTGAATTTTGAATTGTACCGAGACGGTGAGTAATGAATAATACAGTTCGATCGTGGAAAGCCTGAATTAGATTTTGACAGACTTGAGCTTCGGTATTGTAGTCTAAAGCACTGGTAGCCTCATCTAAAATTAACATTCGAGGATTTTGTAATACAGAACGAGCGATGGCAATACGTTGTCTTTGCCCCCCCGATAAAGAAGCGCCTCTTTCTCCAACTCTGGTATTGTAACCATTGGCTAAATTCATGATAAATTCATGGGCAACAGCTACTTTTGCCGCATTGATAATTTCTTCGGTAGTTGCAGAAGGGTTAGTTAAGGCAATATTTTCTAAAATCGTACCATCAAACAATAAACTCTCTTGAGGTACAACCCCAATTTGACGGCGTAAAGAATATAACTCCACACGGTTAACGTCATAGCCATCAATCAAAATACGTCCCGATTCAGGCTCATAAAGACGAGAAACCAATTTGGTTAAGGTACTTTTACCTGCTCCACTTTCTCCCACAATACCCACAAAAGTACCCGGGGCAAACTCAATACTAACATTATTTAATTGTAAAGGACCATGGGGTTTAAAACGAAAACAAACCTGATCATATTTAAGATTACCCTTAATTAAGGGCATGGGAATATTATCTCGATCTTCTTGTGCTTCTTGAGGATGATCAACAATGTCCGCTAAACGTTCCAAAGATAGTGCAGTTTGTTGGAAATTTTGCCATAGTTGAGCTAACCGTAAAATGGGAGAAGTTACATAACCTGAGATAATACGGAAGGCGATTAATTGCCCTAAAGTTAAATCTCCTTGTAAAACTAAATAAGCACCTACCCATAACACCAAAAGTTGTGATAACTTATTGAGAAAATTACTAGCAGAACCTGCTAAAGTTTGAGTAATAACAGTTCTAAAACCAGTACCCACATACTTGGCATAACGCTCCTGCCATTCCCAACGGGATTTTAATTCAATGTTTTGAGCTTTTACTGTTTGAATCCCTGACATAATTTCCACTAAGTGGGATTGGGTTTCGGCGTTGCGCTCTGCTTTTGCTCGTAATTGACGACGAATCAAGGGAGAAAAGATTAAGGTTAAAGCCACAAAAATAGGAATAATCCCTAAAGCCACAAAACTTAATAAGGGGCTATAAACAAACATTACCGCAATGTAAATGACGGAGAAAATAGCGTCTAAAACCACAGTTAAAGCCGTTCCCGTCAAAAACGATCGAATATTCTCTAACTCATTAATACGGGTAGAAATTTCCCCCACAGGACGCTTTTCAAAGTATCTCAGAGGTAATCGTAAAAGGTGATCAATAATTTCTGATCCCAATGTCATGTCAATGCGGTTAGTGGTATCCACAAAAGAATAAGTCCGCAAAGTACTTAAAATCGCTTCAAACACCGCTAAAACCACCAAAAAGATACCTAAAACCTGTAGAGTATCGGGGCTATTCTGTACAATTACTTTATCGATGATAATTTGAATCATCAAGGGGTTAGCAAGGGCAAACAGTTGCACAAAGAAAGAAGCGATAAAAACTTCTAACAATGTCCATTTATACTTAATTACCGAAGGAACAAACCAACTTAAACCAAACTTTTCTTCAGGGGTTTCCTTCGTTTTTTTGAGGAGTAAAATCTTGCCTTCTTGTCCCCATTTTTTGAGAAAATCGTCAATTTTATATTCTTTTACCCCCGATCGAGTGGGGTCTGCTACAATAACAGTTTTATCATTGGTAGCATAAACTAACACCAAAGAATCAGATATAGTGGTTAAAAAAGGACCTTCCAAACGAGAAAACGCTCCTGCTGGAACTCCTATCAACTGAGCATTTAAGCCAATTAACTCCGTTACCGCACCACAAATATCAAGGGATAATCGCCCGTTACGCTGTACTTGCTCTTTGATAATACGAACTAAAATTTCGCCTCGATAGGGCATTTTGTAGAATTTAGTCAACATTCGCATACAAGCGATGCCGATTTCTGCTTCGGTTTTACCTCCGAAGAAAGGATAATTTTTAAGGGGTTTTTTACCTTTGGGAATAAGAGTATCGGGTTGTATTTGTAAAATACTTGGATCGGCTTTGGGTATTTCATCATCGTCCATTAACACCGTAGCGGTAACTGAAGAAGTATTATTCTCATTGGGAGAATCATCCGCCCAAACGTCTTCGACTTCTTCTATGGGTTTCTCAATTACTAGAGTTGAATTTTGAGAGGATTCTTGATGAGTAGGAATTTCTAGGGAAACAAAACGACAGTCTGTAGTTAAATTTAAGTTAGTATTGACAGGAATTACTGAACCGATATTATAACCTTCGATCGAACCACTACTTAAAACCCAAACATGGTTTTCGGGAGGAGATAGTAATTGTCTAGCCTTTCCTGCGGACAAATTACAGACTTGACTATCATCTAGGGTGTTTTTTGCTAACTCTTTGAGGTTGCCTTCTCCTGTGGCTCGTTGTAACAGTTGTTGCCCTAATAATTCAAAGACTTCGATTAAACCGACTTGACTTTGATAATATTGGTTGAGAGAAGGATGTTTTTTTAATAAATCTAAAAACTTGTCTCTTTCTAAGGTTAGCGCCACCACGGGAGTAGATGCGATAGCTGTTTCACTGGGAAAACCACGAATTAAACTCTCCCAACCAATAACTGTACCATTACTCACCAGTTGCACACTGATAGGAGTACTATTTCTGAGGTCATAAGCAATACAACGAGCTTGACCTTCGTAAATAATGGCAATATAAGGGGGGATTTTTTCTTTTACCAACATAATCTGCCCCATGTCGTATTTTAGTGGCTGAAACTGAGTTGATATTTCGTGAATAGCGTTTGGTGATAGATTGTTAAAAGGTTCAACGGTAGAGATAAACTCTTCGATCGAACTAGCTGTATATACCATGAGTTATAATTATGAAAATTTCTTAACCGTTAGTAGAAAATTAAGTGTGATAATTTTTAATATGGTTAATTCTAACTTGAAACTCTGAATCTGAACTCATTTTCTCTAATTTATTAATAGAATAACCTTGATAATATTTATTGGTTCTCATAATTCTTTAATCACTCTTTTAGTAGTTCACGATAAAATACCATTAAATAAATAACCAACACAAATAACATATTTTGTCGATTATTTAAGTTTTTTGAGTTAATTTTTTCGATCGAACTGTGCTACTTTTCTCGATCGAACTTAGTATAGATTCCCCCATATTTTTCCCAATACTCCTTTAAATCGTGGTTAGGAGTATGTAAACTAGCTTTAGCCTGATAAAGAATAACTTGACGGTGATTCCCCATAGGGATTTTTTTGGCAGACTCCACCGAAATTAAACTGCCCCCCAAAATAGTAATATATTGCTCGAAACGCTCTACCATAGAATATTCTACCGTTTTCAATACAAAAAAATTACCATCACAAATTAAATGGTGACTTTTAATCCAAATTTGCAATTTTTTAATCGCACATACAGGAGTAATTCTTTTCTGCGAACTGCGATTATTTACATTGATAGTTTTCACTACGAATTACTGATTTATGATTAAAGTTGAATAATAAGCATAGATAAAAATAAATGCAACTAGCAAAAAAGTCTGAAATTTGACAACCCAAAATCAAACTTGACATAAAATATGTAAGTTACACACTTGTCCCAAAATCAACGGATTGAGATTCTTTCGCTACGCTGAGAATGACAGAATATCGTTATTGGTGTGTAAGTCCTAAAATATTTTTGAGAGGAAATGGTAAATTTTTGTTAAGATTATGATTCGTATTAAACTCCGTAATCTTTTGATCTGGAATTTCGATCGAACGGATTAAGAAGTTTATTTAACTCTATGAATGATTGAATATTAGTGACAGTGATCAGAAAAAGAAATCAATTTTCCCTGTTGAGAAATCTAACTAATTTCCTAATCTGCATCATGTCACTTTAATAAGCCTAGTTAACAGGAGTTACACTAGCAACACTAGCGCCTTGTTTGTGTAAAGTTACATATAGTTCAAATAATTGATTAAAAGGCACCATATAAACTTTATTAGGACGGCGGTATTTAGGGAAAGAATTGTAAACTTTCGCACGATAGCCCGTTACTTCTACTCTGTAAATTCTTCCATCTTCATCAGCACCAACACCTTGACGGGTAGCAGAAGTTAAAGGAGTTTCTTGGAAAGCCCAACCTTCACCAGCAGAACCACCAGAAGGGGGAATTACAGACAAGGGAGTTTGGGTTAAAACGCTCTTATGAATAACAGGAGATTGTAAAGCCTTACCTACATCGCTACTAGCACCACCTCTGAGCATAGCGAACATATGAGTAAACTCTACCATCGTACGATTATTAGCGGTTTTGTAACCACGATAGTAAGGAACGATATTGTCTCCGTAGGCTTCAGTGTATTCATCACTGTCGATATAAGCGTTAATATCAGCTTCATAACCGAGGGTGTCCAAAATATCGCTGTGGTATCTCATTTCTGCTTGATTTTCAGGAGTACGTCCTAAAAAGTGTTTGAAATTAAGCTCAGTAAAACGATAACGAGGACAAGTTTCAAAGTAGCGTTGACGGTATAAATCAGAATTGGCGATCGCTCGTACAAATTCCCGAACCGTTAACTGCCCATTACGAAAACGAGATTCTGCATTGGTAAGTCTTTCACTGTTCATAATGTAAGAATTACCGAGTACTTGACGATAAACCGCATTAATAATTTGATTGATTCTTTCGTCAGAATCGTGGGGTTTTCTTTCAATTAAGGGTGCTTCTTCAAATAAGCTAAGACCCAAATTTGCGCCTTGTTGTAAAGACATTGAATAGTCTCCTTTTATAAGTGTGTTAATTTTTTTGTGTTAATTTTCTTAACAAAACTTAACAAACTAAGTAATAATCAATACTGATTAGAAAAGTTTAATCAGAGATAATTAGTTATTAAGTATTTGTACTTATTAATCTCTTAAGGACTTAATAGACAACGAGTTGAGCCGATAATCTAGTAAGTTTTGAAGGACTAATTAATCATTAATTTTTTAATCGGGGGACATGATCCCCTGTCAAATCTATTTATACTATGAGAAGTGAGCATTTATTATCAAGATTTGTAACAATAATTTTGTGAACGAATTTAGATCTGTACCGTAGGTCAGTGTGAGGATGCCTCTATTTTGATTGGTAGCGATACCTATACCTGTTAGAGTAAGCAATCTCAGTGAACCAAGAATCCCACTTGCGTGACTCAGTGGGAGTGTCAAGAGATAATCCCTTCCACAGAATCTATCGCCATATCCATTAAAATTTGATGAGTATTTAACGGTTTTTCCTCCGTTTCCCATTGACGGCGAATGTAACTACCATCGCTTTGTAATTCCCACGATTGTTGATTATCCGATAGCATAATGCCTAAAATCTCTTGTAATTGTTTTAGTAAATTACGATCTTCTACAGGAGTAATGGCTTCTACTCGACGAGAGAGATTTCTTCCCATCCAATCGGCACTACCTATGTAAATTTCCTCATCTCCGTTGTTGTGGAAATAGAAAATACGAGAATGTTCGAGAAAACGCCCGATAATACTAATAACTCTAATATTATCGCTGATACCTTCAATATTTGGTCTTAAACTACAGATACCTCTGATAATTAAGTCTATTTTTACCCCTGCTTGAGATGCTTTATATAAGGCTTGAATAACGGGTACGTCCACTAAAGAGTTCATTTTTGCGACAATCCTTCCTGTGCCTCCATTACGACAGTGTTCTGCTTCTCTTTCAATCATAGCTATCATTCGATCGCGCATAGTCACAGGAGCAACTAAGAGCTTACGAAATACTTTTTGTTTAGAATAACCCGTCAAAAAATTGAATAAATCCGTTAAATCTGCCCCTAAATCTTCTCGACAACTAATTAAACCTAAATCGGTATAAAGTTTAGCTGTTTTTGGATTGTAATTTCCTGTACCAATATGAACATAACGGCGAATTTTCTCTTTTTCTTTGCGCACCACTAAAATAACTTTAGTATGGGTTTTTAAGCCGACTAATCCATAAACCACATGGACTCCTGCTTTTTCTAATTTTCTTGCCCAAAGAATATTATTTTCTTCATCAAAACGGGCTTTTAATTCCACTAATGCCACTACTTGTTTACCATTTTCAGCGGCATCAATTAGGGCTTTGATAATGGGAGAATCTCCCGAAGTACGATACAATGTCATTTTTATTGCCATGACGTTTCGATCGTGCGCTGCCAGAGTGATAAACTGTTGTACTGTACCCGAAAAAGAATGATAGGGATGATGTACCATCAAATCACCCTTGCGAATCGTGGCAAAAAATTCATCACTGATACTATCATTATCCTCGCTTTCTCCCGTCATTTCCCACTCTTGAAATTCATCGAAGGGAGGAGGCACAACCCCATTCCAAGGAGTATCTTTTAACTCAGGTAAAGGCAACCCCGTCAAGGCAAACAAATCATTTAACCCCAATAAACCATCGATTTCATATATATCTATATCTTCTAAATCTAATCCTTGCAGTAACATTTCTTTGATGTTATCAGGCATAGAAGGATGTATCTCTAAGCGTACAGCCGAACCTGCAAAACGACGTTTTCGTAGCTCTTGTTGTATTGCTAACAATAAATCATCAGCCTCGTCTTCTTGTACCCCTAAATCGGCATCCCTTGTCAAACGAAAATTATGACATTCTTGAACGTTCATGCCGGGGAATAGGGCTTCTAGGTGGTGTGCAATGACTTGTTCGAGGGGAATACCTACCCAGATGATATTCTCATTTGTATTTCCTGCTTGTTGTAATTCAGAAGGAAAAGTGACAAAACGAGGGAGAGTCTTCGGTACTTTTACCCTAGCGAATAATTCTGCTCCTGTATCGGGATTTTTGACTAATACGGCTAAATTTAAGCTCAAATTAGACATATGGGGGAAAGGGTGACTGGGATCAACTGCGAGGGGAGTAAGTACAGGGAATATGTTATTATCAAAATATTGATGTAAATAATTTCGTTGTTCTTGATTTAAGTCCACAAAATTAATTAAATGTATGCCATGATTAATTAACTCTTTTTTTAAGTTATATTCAAAGTTTTCTACTTGTAGCTTAACTAGGGGGCGTAATCGTTGATTTATTTCTTTAATTTGTTGTAATGGAGTCCTACCATCGGGGGTTAATTTTGTTACTTCTGCTTCGATTTGACGTTTTAAGGCAGCGACTCTTACCATAAAAAATTCGTCTAAATTTGCACTAAAAATAGCCGTAAATTTTAGTCTTTCTAATAGTAAAGTTTTTTCGTTTAAGGCTTCTTGTAATACTCGATAATTGAATTCTAACCAACTTAATTCTCTATTAAAATAATATTCTGATTTTGTTAATTTATTAGTTTGATTTTTCATAGTTAATAATTCTTTTTTGATAAACAAGTAAATAATTTTGAATTACTGATTAATTCTACATTTATATTCTTAATTCTATATTATATTGATTCGATCGAACCTTAAGTTATGATTTGGTTAAACTCTCTTTAATCCTAACAGTATAAGGAAGAAAGGTAATAGGTAATGAATCATCAGAGATTTTTAATTCTTAATTCTTAATTCTTAATTCTCAATTCTCAATTCTCTTGAGTTTCTAATTCTGCAAATAATGCTGTCAAAATAGTATTAGAATATAAAAAGCCTTCAGGATCAGCTAAACTTAATCGATCGAATACACTATCGAAAATGACTAAACCATTCTCTAAAAACTTATCCAGACATTGCAAGATTTGATGATAAATTTTCTGATTAAAATTAGCTTTTATTTGTGCTAAATTTACACCTTTTTTCAGTCTTAAACCTAACATTAAAGTTTCTAATAATTGTTCATTTTTAGTAATAGTAGGAATGTCAATTATGCCCTGATTTTCTTGATAACTTTTAACCCAATTAAAATAATCTTTTCTGGTACGAGGGCGAGTAAAACGCTTATTCTCACTATAACTAGCAGAACCCATGCCAAAACCGTGATAAAATTCGTTATGCCAGTAAACCTGATTATGACGGCATTCGTAACCCTGTTTACCATAGTTAGAAATTTCGTAATGATTATATCCAGCTTCTCTCAGTTTTTCTGACGCTAAACAGTACATTTGAGCAGTCATTTCACTTGGCGGTAAAGGGTTATCCCCCTCAGCGTATTTTTTGCCGAAGGCGGTGACAGATTCTAAGACTAAATCATAGCAGGATAAGTGTTTTGGTTGCAGTTCGATCGAGCTTTCCAAAGACTCTAACCAATCCTCAAGAGTTTGATGAGGTAAACCAGAAATTAAGTCTAAACTCCAATTATCAAAACCTGCTTGATGAATCCAGTCTGTAGCTTGATTTATGTCTGCTATTCTGTGTACTCTACCGCAAATTTCTAATAAATTATCTTGAAAGGCTTGTACTCCTAAACTAACTCGATTTACGCCTAATTTTTGGTATTGTTTTAATTTAGTTAAATCAAAAGTAGCAGGATCAATTTCTAAGGAAATCTCAGCATTACTATTAATTCCAAAATGTTGATTTAAAGTGCTTAAAATTTTAGCTAAACCTTCTACAGCAAGGAGAGAAGGAGTACCTCCTCCAAAAAAAATAGTATCTAAACTGCTAGTATTTTCTGACGGAGTAGCAATTATTTCCTGACAAAGAAAATCAACATATTCTTGTTGCCAAAGTGAATAACTATTACCACTATTATCCCCTAAAACAGTAATAGGAAAATCACAATAAAAGCATCTCCTTTTACAAAATGGAATGTGAATATACGCTGATTTGATCATCATAAAGTAATAGATAAGTTATAGGATTATTGTTGAAGAAATTATGATTTAGTACCGTAAAACAGGCATCTTGCCTGTATTTTTATCAGATGTCTAATTATTAATAATCTTTGAGTTGTCTTTCAAATTAAAAAAATTTAGTTATGATTTAATCATAATGCAATCTCGAAATTAAAAGAGGTTAAATATGAATAGCTTAACTATTAATATAAATTCGATCGAACTTAACGATGAACAATTTTTTCAATTATGCCAGAAAAACCGTGATGTAAAATTTGAACGTAACGCCAAAGGGGATTTAATTATTATGCCACCAACAGAGGGAATAACAGGAAATCGCAACGGAAAAATTACTCAAAAATTATTTAATTGGGCGGAGAATAATAATGGTATTGCCTTTGATTCTTCCACAGGTTTTAAGTTACCAAATGGTGCAAATCGCTCTCCTGATGCTTCTTGGATACCCTTAGAAAAATGGCAAAATTTAACCCCTTCTCAACAACAAAAGTTTTTACCTTTTTCCCCTGATTTTGTCATCGAATTATTATCTCTTACTGATAGTTTAAAAGACACTCAACAAAAAATGTTAGAGTATATGGAAAACGGCAGTAAATTAGCATGGTTAATTAATCCTCAATTAAAACAAGTGGAAATTTATCGACAAGGAAAAGAGGTAGAAATATTAGATAATCCTAATACTATTTCAGGAGAAGATATTTTGCCTAACTTTACTTTAGATTTAACGATGATATGGTCATAAAATAAATAAGAGGTAAGATGTGAATAGCTTAACCATTAGACATCTGGTAAAAAAGATTTTTAGTTCTTATACTTTGAGTATGATAAATTATGTCTAAAAAAAGGTGTCAGGTATTAGGTAGCAGGTGTTAGGTTAAATTAAAATTGTCAATCTATAACATCTGCATTTTTAAAATTATAAACCTATTATATATAAACGCTTTTAAGGATTATTTACTACTAAAATATCATAACTACTGTAGAAGAGCCAGATTTTTTAGTAAATTGTTCGATTTCATAAGTGTATTGATCGATTAAAATATATTCTTGTTGCGCATTAATAAAACGATAATAACTCAATTTAGTTTTGGTGGGCAATGCCCACCCTACCGTGAAACAGGCATCTTGCCTGTATTTTTGGATAAATTTATTAAAAGCGAATTAGAGTATCTAACACGATACCAGTACATAATAACATCATATAAAGGATCGAATATTTAAACATAGATTTAGCTGTTTGTTTATCTTCAGGATTTTGTTGTAACTTCCATGCTTTAAGAGTAAATAAACTACCTAGAATTAAGGCAAACAATAGATAAACTAATCCTAAACTATGGAGAGGATAAATTAAAACAAGGCTAAATAACACCGTAATTAAGGTATAAATCCAAATTTGTTTAACGGTTTCTTGACTGCCTTCTATTACAGGCAACATCGGTACTCCCACTTCGGCGTAATCTTCGGAAATCATTAACGCTAATGCCCAAAAATGAGGAGGAGTCCATAAAAAGATGAGGGTAAACACTGCCCAAGCACTCCAACTTAAATCTCCTGTAACTGCCGCCCAACCGACAAGGGGAGGAATCGCCCCCGCCGCACCACCAATGACAATATTTTGGGTGGTATGACGTTTTAACCAATGGGTATAAATCAGCATATAAAATACTATGCCCAGCATTGCCAATAATGCAGAAAGCATATTCACACAAAATGCAAGGAGAGAAAAGGATAAAATTGCTAAGACTATACCAAAAATAATCGCATGGTTCGATCGAACTTTACCAGAAGGAATAGGACGATTACGGGTTCTTTTCATGTCATAATCAATATCTTGATCATAAACACAGTTAAAGGTTTGCGCGGAGGCGGCGGCTAAAGTGCCTCCTAAAAGAGTGACAATAAGTAAGAAAGCGTCAACATGACCATTTCCTGCCATAAACATAGTGGCGGCAGTGGTAATTAATAATAGGGGAATAATTCGAGGTTTAGTTAATAGATAGTAGCTTTGAACTACTTGCAAAAAATTTTCGTGGCGAGAAATAGTTGATCCGATCATGATATTTGTTAATGTTTGTATATAATTAAGTGGTTTTGAGATTGCTTCGTGCCTCGCAATGACATAGTTTTAGCTTTGAGATTGCTTCGTTTCCTTGCAATGACATGATTAGGTATTAGGTGAAATATTTTGCGGAAAAGAGGAAATTTCAAGGATGTCTTTTCGAGTGATAATAGTAAAGGAGATTAGTATGCCAAAAAGAACAGCCCCTATAGTATGATGAGCAATGGTAAGAGGTTCTACTTGTAAATGCAGATAAAATGTAGCTACACCGAGCAAAATTTGGCTAAACAAGACAAAACCAATATATTTGGTCAAATTTCGTAGTTTTTGACTGAGAGCAGGTGTACGCCATGACACAACGATTAAGGTTAAACAACTAATCGTGGCAGGAATTACGCCGATAATATGGCTATTCATCACAAAACAAAGTTGATTGCCCCCGAAACATTGATGTAAAGCCCACTGAGAAGCCACTAATCCTCCTAATAAACACTGCACATAGACGAGGATTGTAGCCACGAAACTAATGACGGTTAATTTGCCTACTGTGCCATTGCCTTGATATTCAATCAGGTTACTTCCAATCACAATTAGTGTACCGAAAAATAATAAAGCAGTACCTAAATGGGCGGTAACAATATCAAATCTGAGTAATTCTGTGACAGTTAAAGCGCCTAAAATACCTTGAAAAATGATTAACCCCAAGGCAAAACTACATCCCCAAGGCAACCATGAGGGAAGTTTCGATCGATGCCACCATGACAATACAACCAGTACGATCGTGCTTAAACCGATGAGGGAAGCATCAAGACGATGAAACCACTCTAAAAAGACTTGTAGATTCATTTCTTGAGTAGGGATAACTTTACCATAACACAAGGGCCAGTCTGGACAAGCTAAACCTGCATTCATTACTCTTGTAGCGGCTCCGATCGCCATTAATAAGAGAGTGGCTATGGCAATTTTCCACACTAACCACCTAATCCACTTAATCGGTTGAGAATCTATAGAAGATGGTGAATAGGAAGAATAGAGAATTGATTCTGTCATATTTTAAAAATGCTATTGAAGTTATCTTATTGTCGATCTTAGCTTATGATTAATTTTCTGGAACGCTTAATTTTCAGTAAAGGGTTATTTATCTAAGGGGGCGACAGTGAAGCTAAACAGATGATGCAATAAGGGTTAACAGACTAATCTGGATAAAGATGAGATATTTAAGAATTTTTGCTCAAAAAACAGGTTAGTATTATACAGTTACAAGCTCTGAACTCACAAATCAAAACCATTAAAACCTTTGCCCTACACCTTCCTCAGACTTTTTCAGCACCTCCTAATTAAACCCGTGTAGCAATTTTTATCCACTGTTATTCGTTACTATGGTATAATGATAATTCGTGACTAAATGTACTGGTTATAAAGAATTTCCTATTAAACAGAGGTAAACATGGCAAAAAAATTACAATTATTATTAAATAAAGACGTTGACAAATTAGGCAAAAGAGGCGACTTAGTAGATGTTGCCCCCGGTTATGCTCGTAACTATCTTGTGCCTCAAGGCTTTGGAGTATTAGTAACAGAAGGTATTTTACGACAAGTTGACCAAAGAAGAGAAAAAGAAAGACAACGTTTATTAGCTATCTTAGAAGAAGCTAAATCTCGTAAAACTGCTTTACAAACCATCAATAATTTTGTTATCCGTAAACAAGTTGGTGAACAAGATGCTATCTTTGGTACTGTAACCACTCAAGAAGTTGTGGATATTATCAAACAAAACGCTGGTTTAGATATTGAACGTCAGGCTATTAATTTACCAGAAATTAAGAAAACTGGCAAATTTCAAGCTGATATTAAACTCCACGCTGAAGTAACGGCTCAGATTACGATCGAAGTTGTTTCTCTATAATGAGCAATTAGGAATTAGGAAATTTTAAAGCATTTTCTTCCCCCTCTTATCTTCACCATTTTATATCGAACTCAGATATTTTATGGTGTTTTATGATAAGTTCGATCAAACCCCTGTTTGGATTTGTTTTACTAAAAAAGTGGTCGAAAATACTTTAGATGAGATTGGTTATGATGTTTTTATCAAGTCTTAAATGCTTCTAATTTTGGTGTACCTCAAAAGCGAGAAAGAATCTATATATTAGGTTTTAGAAAAAATTTAAAGGTTAAAAATTTCACTATAGTAAGGGATATATTCTTCCATAAAAAAGGTGGGCAATGCCCACCCTACAGTTATTGATTGATTTTGTAGGTTGGGTAGAAGAATGAAACCCAACACAATTTCAAGTTTTAGTAATCGAAGTCACCGCCACCAGCAGGGGCTGCCGCTTTTTCTTTCTCAGGTTTATCAACGATAATACACTCGGTAGTTAATACCATACCTGCGATCGAAGCAGCATTCTGAATAGCAGAGCGTGTTACTTTAGCAGGATCAACAATACCCGCAGAGAACATATCCACATACTCATTGTTAGCGGCATCATAACCAGTGTTGAAGTCTTTTTCTTTAACTCTTTCAGCTACAACAGCACCATTTTGACCTGCGTTTTCAGCAATACGTTTTAAGGGAGCGGTTAAGGCACGAGCTACAATTAAAGCACCAGTTAACTGTTCAGCTTGTAAATTAGCATTTGCCCAAGTTTCTAAGTCAGGAGCTAAGTGTGCTAAAGTTGTACCACCACCGGGAACGATACCTTCTTCTACTGCCGCTTTGGTAGCGTTGATGGCATCTTCTAAACGTAATTTACGGTCTTTCATTTCAGTTTCGGTAGCCGCACCAACTTTGATAACTGCCACACCACCGCTTAATTTAGCTAAACGCTCTTGTAATTTTTCTTTGTCGTAGGAAGAATCAGATTCTTCGATTTGACGGCGAATTTGATCACAACGGGTTTTAACTTCTTTTTCGTTACCTTCAGCCACGATCGTAGTGGTATCTTTGGTAATGTTGATACGACGAGCAGTACCTAATTGATCTACGGAAGTAGTGTCTAATTTTAATCCTGCATCTTCGCTAATTAATTGTCCACCAGTTAAGATAGCAATGTCTTCTAACATTTGTTTACGTCGATCGCCAAAACCGGGGGCTTTAATCGCCGCTACATTTAACACACCACGGAGACGGTTAACAACTAAGGTAGCAAGAGCTTCTTTTTCGATGTCTTCAGCGATGATGATTAAAGGCTTACCTTGACGAGCAACTTGTTCTAAAACGGGTACTAAGTCTTGAACTAAGGTGATTTTTTTGTCAGTAATTAAGATGAAAGGATCTTCAAATACTGCCTCCATGCGCTCGGTGTCGGTTACGAAGTAAGGAGAGATATAACCTTTGTCGAAACGCATTCCTTCGGTGATTTCGAGTTCGGTTTCCATAGATTTGCCTTCTTCGAGGGAGATAACGCCTTCTTGTCCGACTTTATCCATAGCTTTGGCAATCATATCACCCACTTCGCTATCATTCCCTGCGGAGATAGCACCTACTTGAGCGATGGCTTTGCTGTCTTCTACTTTACGAGCGTGTTCGGCAATTTTAGCAACTAAATGCTCGGTAGCTTTGTCGATACCACGTTTTAAAGCGATGGGGTTAGCACCTGCGGCAACGTTGCGTAAACCTTCTTTAACGATGGCATGGGCTAATACGGTGGCGGTGGTTGTACCGTCACCTGCTACGTCATTAGTTTTGGAAGCGGCTTGACGAATTAAAGCAACACCAGTGTTTTCGATGTGATCTTCTAATTCGATTTCTTTAGCAATGGTTACACCATCGTTAACGATTTGAGGTGCGCCAAATTTTTTCTCTAACACTACGTTACGTCCTTTAGGACCAAGGGTTACAGCTACTGCTTCTGCTAATAAGTCGATACCTTTTTCTAAGGCACGACGGGCTTCTTCGTTGTAAATAATAGATTTTGCCATAATGAATCGCTTTTTGATTTTTCTGTATAATTTGTAATAATTAATTGGTACGATCGAAAGGATTATTTGGGTTTCGTACCCTAACCCCCTTTAAATTTAAAATACTATGAAACTACGGCGAGAATATCTTTTTCAGAGAGTAAAACGTACTCATCGCCACCGAGTTTGATGTCTGTACCAGCGTATTTAGAGTAAAGTACTTTGTCACCAACTTTTACTTCTACAGGGGTGCGCTCACCTTTATCATTTACTTTTCCATCTCCAACGGTAACAACTTCGCCCATTTGAGGTTTTTCTTTGGCGTTATCAGGTAAAATAATACCGCCAGGAGTCATTTCTTCTGCTTCACTGATTTTAACAAATACTCGATCGCCTAAAGGTTTAACGGTTGATACATTAATGGTAATTGCAGCCATCTATGATTTACTCCTTTTCTAGTTAATTATAGTTTTTTAGTGAGGTCATTTTTTATTTTTAGCACTCTCACCTTACGAGTGCTAATTTAACCGAAAATTCGTTACCATAGCAAGTACCTTGATTGTACGGGTTTCCGAACTGTTAACGATCTCTCCCATTTTCGCTACATACTTCTGCCTCAAAGTCGAATAACTTTATTTAGGGTTTGCTGAATAAATCAAAAGGTTATTAAAATCAATGGTTTAGGCACACTATATTCACAAAAAAGTGCGAATTTTTGGCAATTTTTACTCAAAAACAGGGCATTTTAAATCTGATTATTCACAATACACCTGTGTATTTGTTGAAGAGATAACGCTTCAAAACCTTGATTTTTCATTCTTTAACCTGACACCTGATACCTACCCTCATCAAAAGACTTTTTCAGCACCTCCTATTTATTAATGTTTCTTAATTATTGTTTCTTTTTACCATGGAAAAACCTATCATTATCAATATAAGTTAATTTTATCTCACTATCATATTATGCAAGAATTTAGTGACTTCTTACGACACAACTATGCCTATGTTGCGATGGCAACTTTTAAACCGGGTAAATTTCCCGAAGCCCAAAGATTATTTGAAGAAGCAGTTAAAACTTACACCAAAGGTTTTAAAGGGGCTTATTTACTACAAAAACCCTATACCGATGAAGGAATAGCGGTTATTTTATGGGAAAAATTAGAAGATATGGAAGAAAATCAAAACGAAACTCACGAAAAGATTTTGTCAGAAATGAAACATCTATTTGCTTCTCCTCCTGAAACGAATTTTTATGAACTATCAACAGAAATAAAATCCCAAAAATAGTTTTCAGCCCCCCTAATTATTCATTTCCTCAATACCTTTTGCCATTAAAAGCCTTTCTCTCTTTCTTTTGGCAATGTCTCTTAAACTAACAGTTTTATCTGTTTCATCCACAATATCCCCCGTTAAAACTTCTAATACATCTTCTAATGTAACGACTCCAGAAACTCCACCATATTCATCTATTACTACCATTAAATGTTGTCTAATTTCTTGAAACTGTTTTAATAATAAATCTGCTCTAATAGTTTCGGGTACAAAGTTGGCACTCCTAGTTAAATTAGCTATTTTTTCCTCTTGTTTTCCCTGTATAATTGCCGATAATAATTCAGTTTTAAAAGCAATGCCAATGACATCATCGATCGAATCTTGAACTACTAAAATACGAGTATGTTCAGACTTAATAATAAACTCTTGACAATCTTTTAAAATCAAGTCTCCTTTGAGGTAAGTAATGATAATTCTAGGGGTCATTATATCAGATGCAGATAAATCATTAAGATGAAAAACACGGTTAATCATTTCCGCTTCATCCGCTTCAATTACCCCCTCAGTACTACCTATACTGGTTAATAATTTTATCTCCATTTCATTAGTTGTAGGTAAAACTTTACCTTGAGTTAAAGGTTCAGTTATTTTTTCCATTAACCACACCAAAGGACTTAAAATAAAGGTTAAAAACTGTATCGGCAAAGCTAAAAACAAAGCAAAATTATCCGCATATTTTTGTCCAATAGTTTTCGGTAAAATTTCCCCAAAAATAATAATTAAAAAGGTTAATAAAGCTGAAAAAACACCTATTAATGCACTGCCTAAAATTTGACTAGCTAAACCACCAATAATAATGCTACCTACGATATTAAAAATATTGTTTAAAATTACGATCGTGGCAATGGGGCGATTCATTTTTTTCTTGATTTTTAGCAAAGCTAAAGTAGATTTTTTTTTTGATTGCGCCCACTGTTTTACTTTAATTTCTGATACCGTTAACAATACTGTTTCAGCAAAAGAACAAAAAGCCGAACCTAATAAAACGATGATCACGATCGAAAAAAGGGTTAACATAATGATTGGGTAAAAAATTCCCCGTTAAAAAAATAAAATTAGTGAATGTATAACTATAATCTAAGTTAATTGTTAATTGTTAATTGAAGGGTTATATTTTCGCTTCTAAAGATTTTAAATACTCAGTATTAACACCCGATTCTCGCACTAAAGCGACTTTTCCAGTACGAGCAATTTCTTTGATGCCAAATTTATTTAACATGGAGATAATCGCCACCATTTTACCCGGATCTCCTACTACTTCTAATGTTAAACTATCATCAGACATATCCACGACTCTGGCTCTGAAAATTTGAGCAATTTGTAACACTTCTCCCCTAGTATTAGGATTCGCATTGACTTTGACTAACATTAATTCCCTTTCTACACAAGGAATATCTGTAATATCGGTTACTTTAATCACATTAATTAATTTGTGCAACTGTTTTGTTAGCTGTTCGATCGTATTTTCATCACCCGGAACTACCATAGTAATTCGCGAAACATTACCTTGTTCCGTTGGTCCTACAGCCAAACTTTCGATATTAAAACCCCTACGGGCAAACAATCCTGCAATTCTAGTTAAAACTCCAGCTTCATCTTCTACTAATACAGAAATAGTGTGCTTCATTGATATTTAGATTCTCGATAATTAACAATAAAAGTATATAGAAATTCATTTTTTGACTAGATTTTTTTATCCGTCAAGTTTGAATTTAACCTTCCATTGTATCTAACTCCTAGTGAATAGTGAATAGTTGATAGTGAATAGTGAATAGTGAGTAGTTGTCAATTGTTCATTGTTCATTGTTAATTGTTCATTGTTCATTGTTAATAGATTCTGCCTCGCCATTGACGGGGTTTTTGCATAGCTGATAAAAAGATTCTGATAACAGCGAAAATATCTGCCGTGGGAGATAGAAAAAATAATAATTCCTGCGGTGATTTCGTAAATTGATAGGAAGGTACGATCGCACCTAGCAAAGCAAAACGAATCAAGAGTAAAATACAATTTAGGATATATAACAGATAAAAACTCAGAAAATCTAACTGAGAACACAAGAAAAAACCTATAAGTACGATCGATAACGGTAAACCTTGAATAAGGGCTAAAAAAGCACATTCTGCCCATAATTGAGCCTTAGAACCTGCATCCTTGAGATCAAGAGAGCGTCCCCATTCTCTCCATGTTTCCTGTAAACCCTCATACATTCTGACTTTGATGATTTTTGCACCATCAGCAAAACCCACTTTATAACCTAAACTAGCAATATAACGAGCTAAAGTCACATCATCACAAAAAGAATTAGAAGCATAACTATAACCGTTTATTTCTTCTAAAACCTTACGTTTAATCAAAAAACATTGCCCATTTGCCATAACGGTTTCAGGACTTTTCGCATCCACTCCCGAAGACTCAAAACGATAAAGCAAAGTCATCAACAAAGCAGGTTGTAACCACCATTCTCCCGCATCCTTGAGAATAAATTGAGGAGAAAGAGACACCACATCATAATTATTAGTTTCGGCAAAATTAACTAAACTGGGAATTAAGCCCTTTTGAGGTTGAGTATCGGCATCTATGCCCAAAATCCATTCACTTTTACTTGAACTATTTAAAAATCCATTATGTAACGCCCAAGGTCGCCCCACCCAATTACTTGGTAAAGGAGGATCGGTGACAAGACGAAGACGGGGATCAGTTTTTGAGGCTTCGATGACTTTTTCCCTTGTACCATCTTGGGAGTTGCTATCGACAATAATAATTTCCCTGACTTCGTAACTTTGACGGGTAATCCCCTCTAACATCTTATCAATTCGATCGACCTCATTAAGAGTGGGTACAATTACGCTAACTTTAGCCAAAAGTGAAGGATTAGCAGATTGAGGTTTTAAAGGAGCAAATCGAGTCGCTCCTCTAAATAATCGACTCAGGAGAATAAAAAAACAAACACCCTGAAATAATAATAAAACTAAGCAAATAATCGCACTGGTTATCATTCCGTTAACAAAAATATTAATTTAACTGAATTTTATCTCAGAAAAATAGGCATCTTGCCTGTGTTTCTGGAAATGTCTATTATGCCTTACGAATGTCAATTTCTCCATACAAATCATAAACATCTGCACTGGTAATTCTCACCGGTACGATCGAACCTAAATCTGCGCTACCTTCAACATAGACTAAACCATCCACTTCGGGAGCAAAACGAGGCGATCGACCAATAAGTTCACCAGTACTAGGGTTTTCTTGTTCAATCAAAACGGGTACAAGTTTACCAACCTCCGCTTCATTTTTTCGTGCGGCGATGGGTTGTTGTAACTCCATTAAACGATTACGTCGTTCTTCTTTGATGTCTTCGGGTACTTGATTTTCTAAATCATAAGCCTTTGTGCCTTCTTCGGGAGAAAAAGTAAACACTCCCACATGATCAAATTCGTGTTTTTCTACAAATTGTAACAGGTGTTGGAAATGTTCTTCCGTTTCCCCCGGAAATCCGACAATAAAGGTGGTACGCATCACAGCAGAAGGTAAGGCTAATTTAATTCGATCGATAATTTCATCATTAACTTTACCCTGCCAGGGGCGATTCATACTCTTTAAAATGTCAGGATGAGAATGCTGTAACGGTAAATCCAAATAAGGAAGAATATTGGGGGTTTCTCTCATGGCTTCTATGACTTTATCCGTCAATCCAGTGGGATAGGCATAATGTATTCTAATCCAAGGAATATCAACTTTTCCTAAAGCGCGTAATAATTCCGCTAATTTTGGTTCTCCATAGAGATCAACACCATAATTTGTGGTAATTTGAGAGATTAAGATTAACTCTTTTACTCCTTGCTCTGCTAATTGTTGTGCTTCGGCTACAATGGATTCGATCGATCTCGATCGTTGATTACCTCGCAAATGGGGAATAATACAAAAAGCACAACGATAATCACAACCCTCCGCCACTCGAAGATAAGCCACCCCTTCGGTAGTAGTGCGATAACGGGGGATATTTTCATCAGCGATAAAAGTTGGTTGTGCAGAAACGGCTTTGACTCTTTCTCCTGCTTCTACCCGTTGAATGACATCCACAATATTTTGATAATCTCCCGTGCCAACAATAGCCACAGCTTCGGGTAATTCTGCTAACAATTCTTCTTGAAAATGCTGTGCCATGCAACCAGAGATAATAATTTTTTTCTGGTTTTCTGCTAATTCTACTAAAGTTCTAACGGATTCTTGACGTGCCGATTCAATAAAACTACAAGTATTTACAATTACATAATCGGCTAATTCTTCAGTATTATCAATGGGATAACCTGATTGAGCGAGTAAACCGAGCATATGCTCAGAATCAATACGGTTTTTTTCGCATCCTAAATGAGAAACGGCGATGGTTGGCTTATTGCCCATATTTAAAGGTGGTATAACATTCCTACAACTATTAAACTATCATTCTATCAAAAAAAGGGAAAAGACAGAAGACAGGCAAAAGGCAAAGGGCAAGGGAGCGGGGGTAGAGTAGTTCACGAATAGGAAAAAGCATTTTCTATATAATTAAATAGATTAAAGATATAATTTTTATAGTAAATATTCATACCATTAAACACAATATTTTCTAAGAATTTATCTTCAGATTGTAAATTTTTTTGATAAAGTAATAAAGCCACATCAAAACGGCAATTAAAATTAGCAAAAGTAGGATTTTGACTTAAAAAACTTTCTGCTGTTAACCATAGTTTTTTTTGTTTAGTTAAACTAATAGCATACATCCCATCATTATCCCAATTTCTTTTATTTCTCGTTTTAACTTCTACAAAAATTAAGATTTTTTCTGATGATTTTTGAGCGATTATATCTATTTCTCCCCAACGAGAATGCCAAGCTCGATCGAGGATTTCGTAACCATTATTAACTAAATATTGAGCAATAATATCCTCGCCTAAATATCCTATTTTTTTCATAGATTTAAGCAACGCCTACTTAAAGGGTCCGAGAATTGTTCTTTCTACAAGGGTTTGAGTGGCGGTATAGTTGCTAAAAGTACGCTTGGCTTCAATCTGTATTTGCACTGCTCTACCGATGTCTAAATGACGGGGATCGATCGATAATTGACCAATATCAAGGATAAAACGATTATTAGCATAACGAACAAATTGAGGGGGGATTTCTCCTTCAAAACGTAAAGTATAGTCACTGACAGGACGTAAACGAGCTTCAGGAGAATTAGACACGCTATATCGAATATAAAAATCTGTGGCAATGATGTCCGATTGTTGGGCTTCGTCCACAATTTCAAATTGTAGGTTTTGCCCAAATTCCCTAATACCATTACTTTTCAAACGAACCGCATCCTGCGCTCTGATGGCGTTAAATACATATAATTCTGTGACATTATTTCTCTGTAAAACATTGGTTTCTAACCACAAATCTTGAGGAAAAGTCATATTTACATTTCGATCGTCTTGTAGATTAAGAGTCACAATTTGTTCTCCAAAAGGAGCGAAAACTTGAGGGGCATTCCAAATCAGCACCACAGCATTTTCTACCCTTTCCACTAACTCTAAGTATTGATCATCAATAATAGAACCAGAAGCAAATAAATTAACCGCCCCAGTACGGCTTTCCCAAACATTTTTTGATAAACTAAAACCACGATTTTTTAACTCATTCATCGTAACAGAACCTGTCAATCGATCGGGCGGTAGGGGTTGATTTGTATTAATTAAAGTCAAACTCCCTAATTTACCGTCTCTGCCAGTGCGTCCCGATCGACCATTTTTCCCTGTTTCCCCATTGATACACCTAAACTCTTTAGTACCACAACTATAGTCAGGTGAACCGGGGCGCCCAGTACAAGATTCTACCGTCCAATAGGGTTGAGGACATTGACAACCTTGCCCTCCTCTACCACCTTCACCTGGGCTTCCTCCTTTGCCACCACCACCAGAAACATAAATTTGTCGCAAAAAGTTTCTATCCGTAGCATAGATAGTTAAAGAACCACCATTGCCACCATCTCCCCCATTACCACCGCTACCGCCTTCTCCTCCATTAGCACCCACAAGATTATAATTAACATTGATAGGCTGGTTATCACAGAGGGCATTTTCACCGAATCCTCCGTTTTCTCCTGCTGTGCCTTGTTGTCCTGATAGATTAAGATTAAGAGGTGAACCATCCGCAAAAATAGTTAAGGCTTCACTATCTCTCCCTCTACTTCCATCTTTACCGTCTATACCTTCTTTACCATCTTTTCCAAAACCCACAATTTGATTAGCAGAAGCCGTTAAAAAACAAAGAGCAGATTTTGGGGAAAAAGAAGTAAATGGATTGGGAAGAAATAAAAATAATACTGTCAAAGAAATTTTAGCGAACCAAGCCATAATCATCACACCGAAATTATCCTTAAAACTCTATCATATAGTGAATCATTAATAGTGAATAATGAATAGTGAATGGTGGATAGTTCATAGTGAATAAATTCGCTTTAGCAGACGGTAGCTATTAGCAATGAAATTTATTTCTTTGCGAGTTACGAGATATTCCCTAGATTGTTTTGTAGTACAAGTCTTTGGTTTTGTCAAACTTTCTGTAACAAATTGTTTCGTCAACAGATTCATTTATTACATTGTGGGTTATTGATGAAGGGCTAAAACTATTCTTCATTCTTCATTCTTCATTCTTCATTCTTCATTCTTCTCATGATTAAATTTGTTCTAGCATCAGCATCTCCAGCACGATTAAAACTTTTAAATATGGTAGGTATTCAACCCATTGTTGAAAGTAGTAATTTTGATGAATCTTTGATTAATCTCACGGATACTCAAGAATTAGTCAATACTTTAGCCTTGAAAAAAGCTCAAACTGTTGCCTATAATCACCCTTCGGCTTTAGTGTTAGGCTGTGATTCTGTCTTAAAAGTGAATGGAGAAATTTACGGTAAACCTGATAATCCTAGTATAGCGATCGATCGATGGCAAAACATGAGGGGTAAAGTAGGCAAATTATATACTGGTCATGCTTTAATTGATACTGACAAAAATCGGGAGATCATTCGTTGTGGTATCACAGAAGTTTATTTTGCTAATATTGATGACAGTTCGATCGAAACATACGTTAGTACAGGAGAACCCCTCAAATGTGCTGGTAGTTTTGCCTTAGAAGGGAAAGGAGGCTTATTTATTGATAAGATAATCGGTTGTCATAGTAACGTGATTGGATTAAGTTTGCCTTTACTGCGAACCATGTTAGAGGAATTTAATTATAAAGTTAGTAATTTTTGGTAAATTATTAGGGAAAAATTGAGTTAAGCTAATTGAAAGAAAAAATTGAGGTTATCTATTCATAATGAGCAAAATCGAAGAAGTCAAAGCCAAAATCAGAGAGGGAAATATAGAAACAGCTATGGCTATGGCTATGGCTGAAGCCATGAAATTAGAAATTGTTACCACTGTTAACGATAGCGATGCTTTATCCCACTCTCAATGTTATCGTAGTAATTTGGATTTATTAAACAATGAAATAGATCATCAAATCGATCATCAAAAAAATAATGAACATCTCAAAAAAATACATTTTCAGGAAGTAGAAAAAGCCCATGAAAAGATTTTACAAAATGTTCAAAGTTTACAAAAAATGTTTACTTTGTTGCAAGATAATTTAAACGAATTAAATTAAAAAAATCTTGAGATTAATCATAAATATTTTTATAATAAAGGAGCAAATTTCATAATGAATAGCTACGATAAAATCAAAGACTTAATCGAGAAAAAAAAATTATCTCAAGGTTTATTATTTGCCTTAAGTAATAGCTTAAAAATTAAGTTAACAACTCGCACTGAAGATCAAGACATTATTTCTAGCATTGAAACAGAAATTGATTTAATCAAGGGTTTAAACACTCAAATTAATGATCAAAGTTTACTGACTCAAAAAAGTTATGCCATAAATTTTCATAAACAACAATTAGATAATATCTATGATATTTGGGATAAAAATAGGGAAACTTTAGTTAAAATTTTTCAGATTATTAATGGCAGTTCGATCGAACTAGAGTCTTTAGGATATGCTGATGAAGATTTAAACCAATCAGCAGAAGATTTTGCTGACGAAGTAGAAGAAGAAAATGCCTTATTTGAAGAAGAATCTATAGAAGAAGAAAACTCTTTTTTTGAAGACGAATCCATAGACGAAAAAGACAGCGAAAACTTTGACAATGAAACTTCAGAAAATTGGATAGATGATTTAGATAACGACATGGAAGACTCTTTTTCTACCGAAGAAGAAACCGAAGATGAATCTTTTGAGATGGGAGAAGAAGAAGAAATTATCTCAACTTCTGATGATGATATTGTAGAAGAAGAAGAATCTCCAGAAGGAGACTGGGATGACTTAATGGATGAAATGCCAGAAGCCGAAGCGATTGTTTCTGAAGCCATTGCTATGGATAGTGAAGGAGTCTCTCCCGATTTAGAAACTAATGATGACGATTGGGAAGAGTGGCTAGAGGATGACGACAATATCTCTAATCATAATGGAGAATTACCCCCCGATTCGATCGACTGGAATGAAGAAAACTGGCAAGAAGAAGAAATTAGTTAGAAAAAGTCTTTTGATTAATTTGATTAAGAAGATAAGAGTTAGGAGACAACAGGCACGAAAAATACAGAGAATTGTACCTCATAGTTTTAACACATTGGCGGTTTACTCATGACAGAAATTCATTGATAATAAGAGATTAGCTTATGTAGAGTAACTTGAATATTGAAAAATGCGTATCTCATTTAATTGGTTAAAAGAATTAGTTGACATCACCATCACTCCTGAAGAATTGGCAAAAATCTTGACAGTTGCAGGTTTTGAAGTGGAAGACATGGAAGATAAAAGAAAATGGGCAGATGGTGTCGTAGTCGGTAGGGTGTTAGAGTGCGATCGACATCCCAACGCTGATAAACTCAGTGTATGTAAAGTGGATATTGGTGGCGAAACCCCCTCCCAAATCGTCTGCGGTGCGCCCAACGTTAGAAAAGACATATTTGTACCCGTTGCCACCTTGGGGAGTTATTTACCCAAAATTGACTTAAAACTCAAACCCACCAAATTAAGGGGAGTAGAAAGTAAGGGCATGATTTGCTCATTAGCAGAATTAGGCTTGGCGAAGGAAAGCGAAGGCATCAAAATCTTAGAAGGAGATTTGCAAGTAGGGCAAGATATTCGCCCCCTTTTAGGCTTAGATGACGTAATTTTAGACATCACCGCCACCGCTAACCGTGCCGATGCTTTAAGTATGGTAGGAGTTGCCAGAGAAGTGTCTGCCTTAACTGGTGGAGAGTTACACCTTCCCCTCATTGAACCCCCCCCCACCCCCTCCTATCTAGGAGGGGAGTCTCCCAGAGGATTGACAGATGTTGATACCATTTCCCCCATTACTAAGGGGGGATTAAGGGGGGTTTCGATCGAAGAAAGTTCTGCTAGTAGCGCTTATATTGCTACAATCATAGAAAATGTTAAAATCGCCCCTTCTCCTGTCTGGTTGCAGTGGCGTTTAGAATCCGCAGGAGTGCGCCCCATTAACAACGTTGTCGATATAACTAACTATATCCTCCTCGAATGGGGGCAACCTTTACACGCTTTCGATCGAACTAAGTTATATAATCTTACCAACGCTGAAGAATTGACTATTGATGTTAGATTTGCCCAAGAAAATGAAACCTTAACCACCTTAGATGGGCAAAAACGCACCCTTAACCCTCAAAACTTGCTCATTACCGCTAATAATCATCCCGTTGCTTTAGCAGGTGTCATGGGAGGAGAAGATAGCGAAGTTGATGATAACACCCAACATATTTTACTCGAAGCTGCCTTATTTGAGCCTGTACCCATTCGCCGAAGTGCTAAAAGTCAAGGTATTCGCACGGAAGCCTCTACTCGTTACGAAAGAGGTGTTAACCAAGTGGAGTTGGAAAAAGCCTTAAATCGTGCTGTTTCTCTTATCCTTGAGTTGGCTGGAGGGGAAGTTGTCGCCCAAGCGATGGCGGATAATCGCCCTGATACCCTTACTAATACTATCGAATTGAGGCTCGATCGAGTTCATCAAGTTTTAGGTAAGGTAATCTCTCCCTTAGAGAAGGGGGAAGGTTTACAAGATATATCTCCCGATGATGTTGTCAGAATTTTAGAAGATTTGGGCTGTAAGTTGCAAATTAAGACACAATCTCCCATTACATGGCTTGTTACTGTGCCTTCCTACCGCTATCGTGATTTAGAGAGGGAAATCGACTTAATCGAAGAAGTCGCTCGTTTATACGGTTATGATCATTTTACTGATACTTTACCTGCACAATCCCAAGTCGGTTATATTCCTTCTTCCTATCAAATTCAACGTCACATCCGCCGTTGTTTGCAGGGTTTAGGCTTGACGGAATTAGTGCAGTATTCCCTCGTTTCTCCCGAAAAAGCTTCCGTTAAAATCGCTAATCCCCTCTTTTCTGAATATTCCGCCCTTCGTAGTAACTTGATTGACGGTTTAATTAATGCCTTTGAATTTAACCACGCCCAAGGAAACGGCTATTTGAAAGGTTTTGAGATTGGACGAGTTTTTTGGCTCGAAGATGAAAACATGAGGGAAGGAGACGCTTTAGGAGGCATTTTAGGCGGTAATTTATATACCGATGGTATCTGGACAACTAGCGGTAAACCCCAACCCCTGACGTGGTATCAAGCAAAGGGTATTTTAGAGAGTTTATTCAAGGATTTAAAAGCACCGATTACCTATCAAGCCTATTCTGAAGATAAACGACTACATCCGGGGCGAACTGCTAGTTTATGGTTAAATAAGACTAAAATCGGCGTTTTTGGACAACTTCACCCTCAACTGCGTCAAGAAAAAGATTTCCCTGATAGTGTCTATGGATTTGAAATTCAATTAGAACCATTAATCGCTTATTTAGACCAAAAATACCTAAAAACACCTACTTTTAAACCTTATTCTACCTATCCTGCCGTCGATCGAGATTTAGCTTTCTTTGCTGACGTTAATCTCACCGTTACGGAAATTACCAACGCTATGCGTAAAGCAGGAGGAAAAACCCTTGTGGATGTCAAGTTATTCGATGAATATAAAGGTGCAAATGTAGAGGAAGGAAAGCGTAGTTTAGCCTTTAATTTAGTTTACCGCTCGATCGACGGTACATTAAAAGATAGTGATGTTGATCCTATTCATAACAAAATTCGGGATGCTTTAACTAAACAATTTGCTGTAACTTTACGCAGTTAATAAATCCTTTGTTTGTAGTAGTCGCTTTAGCGATGTCAAAGCCTTAAAAGGCTTACTACAAACTTATCTTTGTGTCAATGAAAAGGAGTAAATTTTAATGTGTTAGAATTTGAATGGGATGAAAATAAACGTCAATCTAATCTAAGAAAACATGGTATAGATTTTGTTTTAGCCTGTAAAGTTTTTGAAAATTATACTGTAGAATTTGAAGATCATCGTTATGATTATGGAGAAGAAAGATTTATCGCTATTGGTATTACAAAAAATCAAACTTTAACAGTGGTTTATACTATAAGAAATAACGTAATTAGATTAATCAGTGCGAGAAAATCAACTAGGGAAGAAAGAAAAATTTATGAACAAAATTAGTATAAAAAAAGTAAATAATTTAACAGATTTAACAGACTGGAATAAAATTAATAATATGTCAGATGAGGAGATAGAAAAAAATGCTCTTACTGATATAGATAATCAACCTATTTCCGCCGATTTAAAAGGTTTAAAACTTGTCAAAAGGTATCAATTAAATTCTTAATTCTGTAATCTTGCCAATAGCTTGGGTTTCCTTTGACTTCATCTCTCACTTTTCCCCCATCGATGGCAATTTCTGATAATCCTTGTTTCATTTCTACAGGTGGTACTCCAAAAATTATTTTTAATTGGTTCGTAGTAAGGGCTGAAGCCCTTAAAATCTTAATTAATGGAGAAGTCCAATCTATTTTGCTTTAGCTTTTCTTCGGCAAGAAGCCCCACACTGTATTTTTCGTTAAGAAATACCCACACAATCAGTGTGGGATGAATTGCCGTCCAGATTTATTTGTACAAATCAAAAAACTTATGTTAATATCAATCTAGGTTAAAAATTAAATTTGCCTAAAACAATGATTAA
>NZ_JBLZFY010000041.1:0-34977 GCF_050753365.1 Geminocystis sp. CENA526 | reverse complement strand
CTGTAGGCTTGAACAAAATAGAAGCACAAATCATCAATAATCCCGAATAAAAAAGCCAAAAAGTGAAATTAAATTCAGCCGAAGAGTGATTTGGTTTTCTTTGTCGATGCTCCTTTTTCAGTAAATATAGATACGTCTTTTTTCGTAGTGTGGTTAAACTGAACAGGGGGGAAATGTTAGCTGAATTAGTAGACTAACTAGGGGGTGCTGAAAAAGTATTTTGATGAAGAGAGGGAAGAGTGAATAAATGACAAAAATCAAGGTTTTGAGGCTTTGTATTGGCGTATAATTACAGGATTGTTTTAAATAAAATTTAGTAAAAAATGCTCAGTTTTTCAGTAAAAATTGTGAAAATTGAACACTTTTCAGTTGATGTAGTATGTTCAAACCGTTGATTTTAATAGTCTTCTGATTTATTCAGCAAACCCTAACTAATTTTGTTTTTCCCACACATTCGCTCTTCTTCTTTTTAATGTAAAGAAATGTGTGCGTTTGCCCTGTAAACGAAATTTAATTTGTTGACGACTGGTTGCATGGATTGTGATGGGTTCTATATTATCATTATAATCATCATAAGGAATTATGACTAAAGTTTGCTCATGTTTCCCGACTGCAATTAATCGATTTGTTTCTGTGTCATAGTATCTTTCTGTTGAAAATCTTAAAATTTCCTCTATTTTATCTAAATTAAATCCTCTTAATTTAACTCTATATTGAATATAATCTGACCAAATTATATTTTTCATAATGATTATTAAAAATTTTTAAAGTTTATCGTTAAAGCTTTGGGCTTTTTATATGTAGGCATTAAAGGGATAATCAGTATAAAAAATAGCAGATTTTTCATTCTTAATTCTTAGGTGATTTTCTCTAGTTTAGTGTGACTAGGATTAATAATTTTTCTTGCTGATTCAAACTGCACTACTAAAGTATTTTTTTTGCCTAATCCTAACAAATTAGTAACAATTCCATTGCCGAATATAGGATGATACACTCGATCGCCTTCCTGCCATGATTCCTGACAAGTGGGTTTTACTTGCGCTTCGGATTTCGCCTTTTTCGAGATAGTTTGACGAGAGTTTAAATTACTACTGAGTAAATCTGCTGGTAATTCATCTAAAAATTGCGAGGGGGTACAATAATCTAAGTTACCCCAAGAGTATCTTTCCCGTGCGTAGGTGATAAATAACTGTTCTTTCGCTCTAGTGATACCCACATAACATAAGCGTCTTTCTTCTTCCAATTCCATTTCATCGCGCAAACTACGGTTATGGGGTAACAATCCTTGTTCAAAACCCACTAAAAAGACTATATTAAATTCTAAACCCTTGGCGGAGTGTAACGTCATCAAAGAAACGGCTTTTTCTCCTTCTTCTAAGTTATCTAAGTCAGAGGCGAGGGAAGCGCTACTTAAAAACCCTTCTAAGCTAGAGTCTTCATTATCTTCCTGAAATTGAAGCATGGCGTTGACTAACTCATTGAGGTTTTCTTGTCTGTTTTCTGCTTCATCTGTACCTTGTTGTTGTAAATCCTCTAAATAACCAGAAAGATTGAGTATATGATTTAAAATTTCTGAGGCAGAATTTTCTTTAATTCTAGCTTGACAATCGCTGATAATTTCCGCAAATTGATTAACTTTTTTAGCGGCTTTTCCTGCGATCGTATTTACTGATGTTTGATCATTAATTATTTCCCATAAAGGTATATTTAATTCTTGGGATGCCGTCATTAAATTATCAACGGTGGTTTTACCAATTCCTCTTTTGGGGGTGTTAATAATGCGCAGTAAACTGACGGTATCTGCGGGGTTAACAATCAATCTTAAATAGGCTAAAGCGTCTTTAATTTCTTTTCTTTCATAAAACTTTAAACCTCCGACTATATTGTAAGGAATATTCTTATTAATTAACTCATCTTCAAAAGGACGAGATTGAGAGTTAATTCGATATAAAATGGCAAAATCTCCCCAATTTAATTCGGGATTTTCTTTGACTAATTGTTGCATTTTTCGACAAACAAAACTAGCTTCTTCTCTCTCGTTATCTCCTCGATAGGTGTAAATGGTTTCGCCCTCTCCACGAGTGGCTTTCAAGACTTTATCAATACGTTGGGTATTCTTTTCTATAAGGTGATTTGCCGCTTGTAAAATGTTTTCTCTCGATCGATAATTTTCTTCTAATTTTATCATAGTTTCCGTCAAATTATCTGCTAAATTATCCCCAAAATCCTGTTGAAAATTTAACAAAATTGTAAAGTCTGCCATGCGGAAAGAATAGATTGATTGATCGGCATCTCCTACCACAAATATCGATCGATTCTGCCAATTCCACTCTTTTTTATTAGGTTCATTATTAGTGGATAAAAGTCTAATTAACTCGTATTGAATTTGATTAGTATCTTGATATTCGTCCACCAAAATATGGTGAAATTGATTGTGCCAATAACCTAAAATAGACTCATTTTGTTGAAAAAGTCGCACAGGAATTAATAACAAATCATCGAAATCAAGGGCATTATTTCCAGCTAATTGAGCTTGATATTCTTCATAAATTTCTGCAATTACTCTACCTTTATAGTCGGGATTTTCTAGGGCGTATTGTTGAGGAGTAAACCCTAAATTTTTGATGTTGCTGATAGCATAACGCATTTTACGAGGCTCGAATTTTTTATCATCTAAATTGAGTTTTTTAGTGATAATTTGCTTAACTAAACTTTGGACATCGGACTCATCTAAAATCGTAAAATTTCTTTGCCAAACCCTACCTTTTTCATCCTGATATTTGTTTATATCATAGCGTAAAATTCTTGCACATAAGCTGTGAAAAGTACCAACCCAAAGCGGTTTTATCGTATTTTTATAAACTTTAGATTGAATTTTTTTCTGTTCTAATTCTGCCAACAAATCGAACCTTTGTCCATGTTTATCCTCTGCAATTTTGTGAGCAAAAATTTTCTCAATTCTTTCTTTCATCTCCCGTGCAGCTTTATTGGTAAAAGTCACTGCTAAAATATTGTCGGGGGTGACTTTATGGGTTAAAATCAAATTAGCAATACGATAGGTTAATGCTCTAGTTTTCCCTGAACCTGCACCTGCCACTACTAACAAAGGACCGCAAAAATGTTCTACAGCTTTACGTTGAGAAAGGTTTAGGGTATTTAAAAAATCGAGATTAGAGTTCATAGAGCAATTGTAAAGTTCGATCGAAACCTTATTTTATCATAAAAAATCCCCAATCAAGGTAGATTTAAGCGAACTTTTTATACAATAAATTTATTGACCGCATATTACGAGTTAAGCTATGACTCATCAAAAGATCGATTTAACAGAAAAAATCTTAACAAAAATTAAAGATTTACCCTTAGAACAACAGCAAGAAATCTTAGATTTTACAGAATATATTGCCCCTAAATATAGTCAAAAATTAGAGTTAATAAATCAACCTCAAAAAAAGAGAATTGCTGGTTTATATAAAGAGAAAAGATGGATTCGTGATGATTAGACTTCTCCATTAATTAAGATTTTAAGGGCTGAAGCCCTTACTACGAACCAATTAAAAATAATTTTTGGAGATGTCTATTTTAATGAGCCTTTACTCCTAGGGCATTAAATTTTCTAAGCACAAGCACTAAAACCGCTATATTGACGAATTAAAGGGGGTTGATAACCTAAAACTATGTCTTCTCTTACTATACCTTTGTTTAATAGTTGATTTGCGATCGCAACTTCCGTTCCGTCATATTGAATCCAAATTTTTTCATCAATTATATCCACATGAATTAATACCCCATAGACTCTTTTTCCTTGAAGCCAACCGACTCTAATCACTTGATAACGATCGCGCTCATGATCAAATAATAACTCCATTTGTATCTGTCCATAAACGGGGATAATCTTACTATGTTCGATTAAAAGTTCTTGAATTATTTGACGAAAATTACTTATTTTATCCATTGTAAAATACTCTTTTTTTCTATATCATAAATTGCTAAAAAAAGTTGATATTCTTTCACTCCTTCTTCAATAAAACGAAGATGAAAAAAGTCATTATAAATTTGACTAGGTACAGCTAAATATAAAACTCGATTTCTAATCTTGTTAGAATATAGACAGTCTTCCCCTTCTCTCATCTTCATCATTTGCCTTATATCAAACTTAGCTATTTAGTGCCGAAATCACCTCATCATGGATTAAACCATTGGTTACTACAACTCCACGATTATCATTCATTTTACTAGCAGTAGCAAAGTCAAGGGGTTTTCCATACATATCTGTCACCTTTCCTCCTGCTTCTTCCACTACGATCGAACCTGCGGCATGATCCCAAATATTTTCTCTATAATTAGGATATTTAGGAGAGGGTAATCTCAAATACAACCCTGCCTCCCCAGATGCAACGATACCGTATTTGGCTTGAGAATCCACCCTCACAGAATTAGTGGTGATACCTACCTTCTGCGCGATCGAATTTTGTAACTCTTGATCACCATGACTAGCTTCAACGCTTTCCACGAAACGAAAACGACTCTTATCCTCTAAAGAAACCACTTGTAATTTAGTC
The DNA here is from genome assembly GCF_050753365.1 of Geminocystis sp. CENA526. Lineage (NCBI taxonomy): Bacteria > Bacillati > Cyanobacteriota > Cyanophyceae > Chroococcales > Geminocystaceae > Geminocystis > Geminocystis sp. CENA526. The sequence continues at coordinate 30,418 of NZ_JBLZFY010000041.1, read as the reverse complement.
CAATTATTACCCGTCAAAGGCATTTTATAACTACCTTCACCCCTAACGGCAACGAAAATATATCCCGTTTCTTCACTATCTAATTTTAAGGCTGGACATCCCATAATTCCCAACTTAACTTCACCATCCTCAATTAAAGCCAACGCAATGGCATATTGATCTTGACGTAAAAACCCTTTTGTGCCATCAATAGGGTCTAATGTCCAAAATTTATTTGTTACTGTACCATTTCCGTAATCAATCCAGTCTAAAACATTATCCGTCGTCGCCGCAGGAATAATCTCCTTCACATAGTCAGTAATTTTATCAATAGTATCGGATGAATCGCCTTGCCTTAATTCTGTTGCGTCTTCTTCACCTACAATGGGAATATCAGGAAAAGCCTCTTTTAATGCTTTACAAATTATAGCTTGAGAACCGAAATCAGCTACAGTGACAGGACTTTTATCTTGTTTTTCTAAAGCAGGAGGGATATTTCGGCGCACATTTTCACATAATTTAGATGCTTGTATCACTGCGGAAATTGCAATTTCTTTTTCGGTTTGATAACTCATAACATATACCAATAGATGAACCATCACCCATTATCAGTCATTTATAGCGTTTTTTTTCAATTATGGGGTACATTTTTTATTACCTCTTGCCTTTTGCCTTTCAACGAAAATTTTTGTACCTTACAAAAACGGGAATTGCTATATCTTATTTTGACTATAGCATCATCAAATTATTCATCTTTTAAATTAAGGTTAAAATATAATAGTGATGAGAAGATTTGATGTGAAAATTTTGATTTTTAATTATTTAACCTAAAACTTAACACCTTTCAAACCTCTATGGAGCAAATTATTATCGTTATTATTATTATTGTGGTTATTAATTTTTTGTTGATCGGATATATTAATCAATTAAGAAAAAATAATTTACAATTAACCATAGAAAAAGATGAGTATAAATATCACTTATTTAGTGTACAAGAAAGAGACGATCGATTATCTAAACAACATCTTTATAATTTTGCTCTAATTCAAGCTAAAGATATAATTATTAACATGGTGGATATGGATACTATTTACCATAAATTAACAGAATTAATCAGTGATATTTTGAATCTCAATTTGAGTTATTTATTACAATTTATACCTGATAAAAATTATTTTATTGTTAAAAGCCATAGAGGTTTAAAGTTAGATAATGAAAATTATATATTTGAGATTAATCACCCTATTATAGAGATTTTTGAGACAGATAATAAATTTTTGCTTGACGATCGAGAACATTTAAAGATAAAATTAGGTTCGATCGATATTGACAATAAAGAGAAGATAAAATCAGCAATACATTTTAATATTATTAATCCTATTACGCAGGAAAAAAATGGCATTTTAGGACTATATACCGAAGAAGATAATAAATTTAATACTCCAGAAATTGAGTTTATTCAACAGATAATTAGAGTTATTGAACAAGGTATCGAAAAAACATCTCAAGCTGATAAATTAACCTTATTAGAAAGAGCGATTAATAATAGTACTAATGGGATAGTTATTAGTGAAGCAAAAAAAGGAAATCCGATTATTTATACTAACTTAGGATTTGAGAAAATTACTGGTTATTCTAACTATGAAGTACTCGGAAAAAATTGTAAATTCTTGCAAGGAGAAAACACCAACCAAGAAGAATTACAAAAACTGAGACAGGCAATTTTTAATCAAGAAAAAACAAAAGTTATCCTTTATAATTATCGCAAAAATAGTGAACCATTTTGGAATGAAGTTTACCTTTCTCCTGTCTATAATTCAGGGGGAAAAGTGACTCATTTTATCGGTATTCAGAATGATATTACTGAAAAATATAATATTGAACAAAGTTTATCCTTAAAAACTCAAGAATTAGAACTTTTTAATCAACAATTACACTGCCTTAATAATCTGAATAATATTGATTATGATTCCCTAGAAAATCCCCTTAATTTTTATTTAGAACACATCACCGCTATTTTAGATGTAGATATAGCTATTATTTCAGAATATTTAGGGGATAAACATAGAATTATTGCTTTATACAATAAGTTATCCCAAGATAATTTATTTACCCAAGAAAATCATTTAATTAATACTTTAGCTCATCAAATTCTTATTAGAGAAGAATGTTTATGGTTCGATCGAAATAGCAATGATAAAAAAAATAACATTTTAAGTTCATTAATTGACGAAGAATTAAATATTGATTTATATATAGGTTCTCCTATTTTTATTGATCAACAAATCTATGGAATCATTCACATTTTTAAATTTATAAATCCTCAAAATGATCGATCGAACAGTCTTATTCAGGATACATTAATAGAGTCCATCAGTCAAGCTATTAGTAGAATTATTTTAAGAGAAGAAACAGAATTAGAAAAACAACAAATTAATATAGCCTTAAAAGAAAGTCAAGAAAGATTAAATAATATGTTATTTTCTTTAGACGATGTAATTTGGTCAATTCACCCCCAGACATTACAATTAACTTATATTAATGCCGCCGCCGAAATCTTATTTCAATGTTCACTCTCAAAATTCTTCCAAAAACGCACCTATTGGTTAGAATTAGTACATCCAAAACAACAGCAACAAATCAAAGAAATTTACTCTAATTTATTCAATATTTCTCTTTTAGGAGATAACCTTCAATCCCATGATATAGAATATAAAATTAGGCTAAAAAATGGAGAAGAAAAATATATTAGAGATCGCGCCCATGTGGTCTATAATGACAAAGGACAAGTCATTAGAATCGATGGTATCATCACAGATATTACCAATAGAACCAAGATTCAAAAAGCCTTAGAAAAAAGTGAAGAAGAGTTTAGACTAATATTTGAACTCGCACCTATTGGCATGATGATTACTGATTTAGACGGTAAAATTATTCAAGTCAATCAATCACTTTCTGATTTATTACAGTATCCTCTTTCTGATATTATTAGCAAAAAAGAAAGCCGTATTTGTCATCCTGATGATCAAGAAAAATCAGCCTTATTTAAACAGAGAATAATCACCGAATATTTAGAACAGGATAGTCAAGAAAGAAGATTTTTAACCTATAATGGCACAGTAGTTCATACCCTTGTTAATGTTAGTGCTTTAAGAAATAATCGAGGAGAAATTATCCAATTTATTCAACAAATAATCGATATTTCTGAGTTAAAAATTATGGAAGAAAAAATATTTTATGATGCTTTCCATGATCAATTAACTGGATTACCTAATCGCTTTTTATTAATAGATAGACTCAAACAATTTTTAAACATTAGTGCTAAAACTTATTATAAAGTTTGTGCTATTTTACTCATTGATGTTGATAATTTTAAAACTATTAATGATAGTTTAGGGCATAAAGTAGGCGATGAATTATTAGTATTAATTACCGAAAAAATTGCCGATTGTATAACAGAAAATGATACTGTTGCGCGTATTAGTGGCGATGAATTTGTTATCTTTTCCCCCGATATAAATACAGAAGAAGATTGCGAAGAAATAGCAGGGAAAATTTTAAAAGCCTGTAAATTTAATACTATTTTAGACGGTTATCCAGTATTTTCTTCTGTTAGCATAGGAATTACATTAAGTTCTTTTGGCTATAGAAAAGCAGAAGAAATGATTAGAGATGCAGATTTAGCTATGTATCAAGCAAAAGAAAGTGGGCGTAATTGTTATCGTATATTTAACCCCTCCATGCACACAGATTTAGTGAAAAGATTAAGTTTAGAATCAGCGTTAAGAAAAGCCTTAGAGAAGGAAGAATTGGAACTTTTTTATCAACCAATTATTAACTTAAAAACAGGGATGATTGCAGGATTTGAGGCTTTAATTCGTTGGCACAGTGCCACTCATGGGTTTATTTCTCCTGTGGAATTTATCCCTATTGCGGAGGAAACAGGATTAATTATTTCTTTGGGAAAATGGATTTTATACACTGCTTGTCAACAAATTAAACAATGGGAAGAAAACTATCCTGAATTAAAATTATTTACTGCTGTTAATGTCTCTAGTAAACAGCTATTAAATCCTAATTTTTTGAAGGAATTAGACGAGATTTTAATGACGACTCAAGTTAATCCTCATCTGTTAAAAATTGAAATTACTGAAACAATTTTAATGAATAATTATGATCATGCTAAGGAAATTCTCTCTCAAATTCAACAGCGCCATTTAAAGATTTCTTTAGATGATTTTGGTACTGGTTATTCTTCTCTTAGTTACCTTCATCGTTTACCTTTTAATACCCTGAAAATCGATCGAGCCTTTATTCAACCCTTGATTCATTTAGAGCAAAAAAATCCCATCGTAGAAGCCATTATCACTTTAGCACATAATCTCTCTTTAGATGTGGTAGCGGAAGGAATTGAGACGAAAATTCAAGAACAAATTCTCACCAATATTAACTGTAATTATGGACAAGGATATTTATATTCTAAGCCTGTGAATGCAAAAGAAGCAACGGAATTTATCAATAAGCTAGGACGCATCTAAGTTTACTGATTAAGAGAGGGAAGAGCGAAAAGTAAAGAGTTTGAGTTATTTTCAAAAATTAATAAAAAATGTAAGTTAAATGCGTCTTAACTTAAATCTTAATAAAAATTAATATTTTTCATAACAATAGTAAACAAAGGAAACAATGTCAGTTTTTACGGTTTTTACGAAAATTAAAAGTGAAAGATAGGGTATAATGAAATTAGAGCGTGAGAGGAAAAATTTTTATGAATAAATTATTAGCTACATCGATCGCAATTATTAGCACATTTGTTATTATAAACTCCGCTAAAGCTGAAAATCCCGCTCATCGACAACAGTTACTCGAAACAAATCAATGTATGGGATGTGATCTCAAAGGTGTTGATTTACAAGGTGAACATTTAATCGGTGCAGATTTAAGAAATGCAGATTTGCGTTATGCCAATCTTGAAGGGGCAAACCTAGAAGGTGCAGATTTAGATGGTGCAAACTTACAGGGTGCAGATTTAAGCAAGGCTTTTTTAACAAATGCCACGATGAATAATAGTAATCTCAACAGTGTTGATTTAAGTTATGCCATTATTTTTGATGCTCAAGTTGAAGGTGCAATTATGAATAATCTAAACATTGAAAATGCTAGTATTTTTGAAACCAATATTGGTGTCGGCGGTGAATATCCCGAATAGAAAAAGATAACTTAAATACGTTTGTTTCCATAAATTAGATATAATCAGAAACGAATAATTAATAGAAAATTTCGATCGAAATAAAATTCACAGATAATGTTGGAATACAAAACTTGGCAATGGCAAGGCTTTAATATCGGTTATCGCAGTGAAGGGGAAAAAGGAGAAGCCATCGTCTTCATTCATGGATTTGGGGCAAATAGTGGACATTGGCGCCATAATATGCCTTTTTTTGCCGAAAATTATCGTTGTTATGCCTTAGATTTACTCGGTTTTGGGGCTTCCGACAAGCCAACTCCTAATAATCCTTTATCCTATACTTTTGAAACTTGGTCACAACAGGTAGCGGATTTTTGTCGAGAAATAGTAAAAACCCCTGTTTATCTAGTGGGAAATTCCATCGGTTGTGTGGTGACAATGCAAATGGCGGTGGATAATCCTGATATGGTATTAGGTATTACTGCCCTTAACTGTTCATTACGATTATTGCACGATCGAAAGCGTCAAAATCTCCCTTGGATTAGAAATTATGGTGCAACGGTGATGCAAAAAGTGTTAACTAATCCTACCATCGGCAACTTTTTTTATCGGCAAATAGCCAAGCCAAAGGTAATCAAAAACTTGTTATCTCAAGCCTATCAAAGAAAAGAAGCCGTCACCGATGAGTTAATCGACTTAATCTATCAACCTTCCCAAGATAAAGGTGCATCCGAAGTATTTTTAGCGTTTACGGGTTATTCTCAAGGTGCTTTACCCGAAGACTTACTTCCTATATTATCTTCTCCTGTTACCTTTTTATGGGGTACAAATGATCCATGGGAATCGATCGAACTGGGGCGAGAATTAGCCAATTATCCCTGTGTCAAAGACTTTATCGAATTAGAAGGATTAGGGCATTGCCCTCAAGACGAAGCACCCGATATTGTTAACCCCATCTTAGCTAAAACTATTAATATATTAAAGAGTAATCATTCTATATCTGATTTTTCCACCGTAAAACAGGCATCTTGCCTGTAATTCAGTCTATGTCTATTTTTTATAAAAAAATTAATAATATTGTTTTCTATGGATCAAAAAAGCCTTTCTTTACTTGATAAAATAAAATTAGTCACAGAAAAAGCTCTTGAGAAAAAAGCTCTACATCCCATATTAACTAAATATCAAATCTTAGAACAAGATCATATTCCTTTTCTGATTAGAATGGTGGAAAATTTAGAAAGAAAAGATAACGAAAAGAAAAAACAAAAACAGCAACAAAAAAAATCTAATACCTTTTTTAATCCTTTTTTACCCTACGATCGAGATTTATTTATTGATAATATAGGGGATAATCATGTGGCAATTTTAAATAAATTTAATGTTTTTGATCATCATTTATTAATTGTTACCCGTGAATTTGAATCCCAAGAAAGTGCTTTAAATTTCGATGATTTTTCGGCTTTATGGACAGTTTTATCGAACATTAATGGTTTAGGGTTTTATAATAGTGGTAAATTATCAGGTGCTTCTCAACCCCATAAACATTTACAATTAGTACCTTATCCTTTAGCTCAAGAAATTGAGACTATCCCCATTAATAATTTAGTTTTAAGTTATAAAAATACTGACGAAATTGTTACCTTAAAAGAGTTACCATTTTTACATTCGATCGAATTTTTTGAAAACAATGAAGACAAATCTTGTGAAGAATTAGGGCAAATTACCGTAGAAAAATATGAAAGACTTTTAGAGAGATTAAATATAAAAATTAAAGACAATAAACCATCACAAAATTATAACTTATTAATCACAAAAGAGTGGATAATGATGATTCCTCGTAGTCAAGAAAAATTGAACTCTATTTCTATTAATTCTTTGGGTTTTGCCGGGGGATTTTTAGTGAAAAATGAGGAACAATTAAACTTAATAAAAAACTCTAATTTACTAGAAATTTTAGCTCAAGTTGCCATTAAAAGTAATTAAATTTTGATGAATGATATAATTAAGCCTAATATGTCAGTAAATATAAAGGAATTTATTGCTATGATAAACAGCAAAGATGTTGAATATATGCGTCAAGCCATCGAACTGATGCGACAAGCAGGAGTCGTCAACAAAACAGGAGGCGCATTTGGTAAAGTGGTTGTGAAAGATGGAGAAGTCATCGGGGCTTCTGGAAATAGTGTTTTAAGAGACAATGATCCCACAGCCCACGCCGAAGTTAACGCCATTCGTCAGGCTTGTAAAAAATTAGGCACGGTTGATTTATCAGGAGCGATCTTATATAGTAGTTGTGAATGCTGTCCGATGTGTTATGCAACAGCTTATTGGGCGAGAATTTCTAAAATTTACTATGCGGCTGGTTGGAGTGATTTTGCTGATCTTTTTGATGATGCTAATATTCAAGATGATTTAGTGAAGGAATATAAAGACAGACTACTCGCACCCGAACAAATTCTTCAAGAAGAAGCACAAGCCGTTTGGCAAGAGTTTCGACAACTTCCAGACGGTGCAAGATATTAAATGGAAGTTACCGACACAAAGGAATCTCTTTTATTTGTCATTGCGAGGTAACGAAGCAATCCCTGTTGTCTGTCATTGAGAGGCAAGAAGTAATCCCTTTTATCTGTCATTGCGAGGTAACGAAGCAATCTAAGCAATCTCTACCAAAAACGGAGGGGAATGTGTCGAAAAATTTGTAAAACTATAAAAAGAGTGAAAAAAATGCTGATTAGCGCTAATAATTGCTCTTTTTTTGTGCCTTTCCCTTCTAACCACTGGTGATAAAGACGACTAACCCAAGGAACTGCAAACCATCCAGTTATAGCAACACTACAGAAATTGCCAAAAAGCATCCATGTAGGAAAATCAAGGAAAGATGGTTTTTTTAGTAGTAAATTAAACAACATCACGGTAGGATACAACACGAGTAACACTAAAAGGTTAATTTTCCACAAGGGGGAAGGATTACTTACACTTTGTTTTATCCATTGGTTATAACTCTCGAAATTTGCTTTTCCTTGAAATTGATAACCCTTATTTTCTAAAGCATAAAGCAATTCTCGTCTTTCTTTGCTATCAATCCAGCGAATACAATTTTCTGGGGTGTCAAATCGCAATATAGTTTCAAAAACAAGGGTTTCTCCCTCCTCCACTAATAGGGGCAAATCTTCACTAATATAACCCTGATAGTTTTTAACTTTTGCCCTTAATTTTTCTTGGGATTTTAAGAAATTATCGTAGTCTAAGGGGTTAATTTTATGAATAAAACGATATTCAAAATATTCATTGGATGCGGATAATGAGGAGGAAGAAGCCATGATTCAAGGTTGAATATATAATTTTCTATTTTAGTCGATCGAACTTCTTTTAATTTGTATATTTGTATATATAAAACTCGATCGAACTTCTTTTTACCATTAAAATAGTTTGTTATTTCTCATAAAAATTGTTTTTTGTCTCTTTAAATAAATACAATGAGATAACACTTCTATTCTCAATCTAAAATACTGGCAATAATAGACTCTAGTTCAGCTTGAGTCAAAGTCGTAATAATAAAAACTTCCTGCACACTTTTTCCACATCTAGCAATAAGTTTATAACCGCCCCGAATGGGTACAGATACTTTCAGTTTCATGTGGGGTATATGACTGCGCGATCGACTCAACACCGCAGGAGTAACCGTTGTGATACCATCATAGATAACTAACTTTTCCAGAATAGGAATCAAGCCGTCAAGATGAGTCGAATGATTCCAAACGATTCTACCATCAGAAGATTTACTCATGCTTCCTCCAAAGGCGCCATAGTCAAGCCTTCCCGTCTTAATTGTTGATGATACAATTCAGCTTGTTCTAAAGCTCCACTCCATACTAACGCTTGTCCGTCAAAATGCACCTGATTGGTTAACTCCCATGCTAAATCAGAAGTCATGTTGGGAATATAGGTTAAAAGACAATTTGCCACATGATCAAAAGTGTTAAAATCGTCATTTAAAACAATCACCTTAAAATTAGGATAACGTTTACGAACAACTTGACTAGATTTAGTAGGTGCGATAATTGTACTTGCCAAAACCGTTTGAGTCATATTTTCCCTTACTAAAAAACATCTTGAACTGAAAAATTATTGTAAAACTAAGATGATTTTTTTCATCTTTTATTCTAAATCTTGTTTAATATTGTACTGAATATGAATATATTTGACTATCTTTTAACGGATTTTTTTATATAATTGTTAACAATTCACAATTTTAACTTTGAATGGAGAAAAAAGTTCCACGCTGTAAACACTTAGGTTAGTGTTGGTAGTTCATAATAAAGAGCTATTTTTAACCGCAAAAGTATCTCAATTTATGACAGATTAGTTCATTCATCATATCAAAAAAAGATGATTTAAAAATGATAAAGTTTATCAAAGAAAAAAGAGAGCATCAAAAATTTTAAAAGTAAAACTTAGAACAATTATATCTTAAAAATTTATAGTTTTTCATTGGTAAAATAGTGCTATAATAAATGTAAAATTATTTGATCAAATTATGTATATAACTAACAGAATTATTAATATTTTAAGACAGGGTAAACCAGAACAAAAAATAAAAATTCAAGGGTGGATAAGAACTAAAAGAGAACTCAAAGAATTTGCTTTTATTGAAGTTAATGATGGTTCTTCTTTAGCTAATTTACAAGTTGTTTTAAATCAAGATTTACCCGATTATCAAACTATGGTAAAAAGACTCAATACAGGGGTTTCTTTAGCTGTTGAAGGGGAATTAGTGGAATCTCCTGCTAAGGGGCAAAAAGTCGAATTAAAAGCTGATAAAGTCGAAATTTTTGGGGATTGTGACGCAGAAACTTATCCCTTACAAAAAAAACGTCATTCTTTTGAATTTTTGAGATCGATCGGACATTTAAGAGGAAGAACAAATACGATCGGAGCAGTAATGCGTGTCAGAAATGCCTGTGCTAATGCCATTCATCAATTCTTTCAAAATAAGGGTTTTTTGTGGGTTCATACTCCTATTATCACCGCTAGTGATTGCGAAGGGGCAGGAGAATTATTTACTGTTAGTAACTTAAATTTTGAGCAGATTTTACAGGCTAAAAAAGAGAAAATAGACTACTCCGAAGACTTTTTTGGCAGACAGGCTTATTTAACGGTAAGTGGACAATTAGAAGCGGAAATTATGGCAATGGCGTTTGAAAATGTCTATACTTTTGGACCTACTTTTAGAGCCGAAAATTCTAATACTTCTCGTCATTTAGCAGAGTTTTGGATGGTTGAACCTGAGATGGCTTTTTGTGATTTGGAAGGGGATCAAAATTTAGCAGAAGAATTTTTAAAATATGTCTTTAATTTTGTCTTAAATAGTTGTCCTGAAGACTTAGAATTTTTTAATCAAAGAATCAATCAAAATGTGTTAAGTAATGCGGATAATATTATCAATAATGAGTTTGCGAGAATTACTTATACCGAAGCCATTAATTTGTTAGAAAAGTGCGATCGAACCTTTGAATTTCCCGTTGAATGGGGTATCGATTTACAATCTGAACATGAGCGGTATTTAGCGGAACAATTATTTAAAAAACCTGTGATTGTCACCAATTATCCCAAAGACATTAAAGCCTTTTATATGCGCTTAAATGATGATCAAAAAACTGTTTCAGCTATGGATATTTTAGCACCAAATATCGGCGAAATTATCGGCGGTTCACAAAGAGAAGAAAGATTAGACGTTTTAGAATCTCGCATTGCTGATTTGGAGATCGATCGAGATAGCTTATGGTGGTATTTAGACTTAAGAAGATATGGTAGTGTACCCCATGCAGGATTTGGCTTAGGATTTGAAAGATTAGTACAATTTATGACAGGCATGGAAAACATCCGAGACGTGATACCTTTTCCTCGTACTCCCATGAATGCCGAATTTTAACACCTATTACCTATTACCTATGACTTATTACCTATTACCTATGACCTACCTATTACTTTCCTTCATCAAAATACTATGAGGTATTCCCTAGTTAAATCAAAGCCTCCGCCGTAGTGGGAGATGATGCCATTTGTTCTAGTTTCTCTTGTTGATCCTGTGCAATACAAGCCTGTATCACGTCTTCGATTTTCCCTTCTAATACGGTATTGAGATCAAAGTTTCTCCCTAGTCGGTGGTCTGTAGCTCGATTATCTTTGTAATTGTATGTGCGAATTTTCTCCGATCGAGCGCCCGTACCGACTTGAGAACGGCGTAAATCCGTTACTTCGCTTTGTTGCTCTTTCATTTTGATGTCGTAGAGTTTTGCTCGTAAAATCTGCATCGCGCGTTCACGGTTTTTTAATTGCGATCGTTCTTCGGTACAAAATACTCGAATCCCAGTCGGTTTGTGCATTAAATCTACGGCAGTTTCTACTTTGTTGACGTTTTGCCCTCCTGCACCCCCCGATCGAGCAGTTGTCATCTCAATGTCTTTAGGATCAATATGTACCTCTACTTCATCCACTTCGGGCATAATTGCTACGGTAGCGGTAGAAGTGTGAACCCTTCCTCCTGCTTCGGTTAAGGGTACTCGTTGCACTCGATGAACTCCCGCCTCGAATTTGAGTTTACTATAGACACTATCCCCCGTAATTTCTAAAATTGCCTCCTTAAAACCCCCCATTTCCGCAGGGGATTCACTCAATAACTTCACATTCCAATTCACGGTTTCCGCATAACGAGAGTACATTCGCACTAAATCTCCTGCCCAAATACTAGCTTCATCTCCACCAGTACCTGCTCGAATTTCTAACATAATATTTTTGTCATCGTTAGGGTCACGGGGAAGTAATAATACTTTGAGTTGTTTTTCTAATGCGTCTATTTTCTCCTCTAATTCTTCAATTTCTAACCCTGCCAATTCCTTCATTTCGGGATCTGCGTTAGACTCTTTATAGATTTCCCTCGCTCCTTTTAAATCTTCTTGTGCTTTTTGCCATTCTTGGTAGGTAGTAACAGTTTCTTCTAAGGACGATCGCATTTTTGCTACTTTTTGCAATTCATCGGGATTAGTGGCAATATCTGGGTCTCCTAAACGTCTTGTTAATTCAACAAAGGTACTTTCAACGGATGCTAATTTTTCTAATAGATAAGATTCAGCCATAATATTTTTAATATAAGTAATAATAATCAAAATTGTTGACCATTGCAATTATGCTTGATCAAAAGATTATTCTGAGATAATTTATTTTCAGTTTTAACTCAAACTTCTATTCTATCTTTTTTTCGATCGAACAAAACGCTTCATTTACCATTATTTGTGAAGAAAATCCTAAAAGATATTTTAATATTACTATGTTGTTCCAATAGGTATTTCTTCCACTTCAGGTAATCTATCTAAGGAAAAACGAGAGGATTGTATATTACCTGATAGACGCTTTAATAAGTCCGATCGAGCATCGTATAATAAGTAAATAATTTCGTCATCGACTTTCCATTCTTCTCCCACCCCTAACACTCTCAATTTATCATTTCTTTTGATTAATAAGGGCAATAACTCCCCTTTGGTAATGAGACTTTGTAAATGTTTTTTTTGTAGTTCGATCGAGCCTGATTTAATGGTAGTTTTACCTAACTTAAATTGTCCGTCAGTGAGATATTTATTCCATGTTTTCACCGTTAATTGAGGAATAAAAGCCTGATTGATTTTTTGTTTATTAGTCTTAATTTTTTTGTCATCATTATTAGGAAAAACCGCTAAAACTTTCGGCGGTGCAAATTCTTCTAAAGCTCGTTGAGCAATCATCAAGTTAACATCACTATTATTGGTTAAAGTGATTAATGTACCTACTGACAAAATTCCAGCTTCTTCTAACACCTCATGATCTAATCCGCTACTTTCGATTACAGGTAGGTTGTCCTTTTTAGCATTCTCACAAGCCTCTTTATCGGTATCAATTAAAATCACCGACTCTCCTTCGGATAAAAATAGTTTACCAATTAAACGACCCAAGGGGTTACATCCTATAATCATCGCCCCCGTAGCTTGATCGATCGTAATTTTCAACAAATTTGCTACCCAACCTGCGCTTAATCCTTGTATAAATACCGTCATCATAATGGTAAGGAAAACTAAACCTTTGATAGAGTCTCCCCCGTTAATGCCGTTTTGAGTTAATAAAATGGAGAATAAAGAGGCAACGGAAGCAGAAACAATGCCACGGGGTGCAATCCACGCTAAAAAGGCTTTTTGTCGCCAATTCATGCCGTTTTTCCAAGTACAAATTAAAATACTCAAAGGGCGCACAATCAACATTAACACTAAAACCGTAAAAACACTGCCCCAACCTAGTGCAAAAATACTAGCGATCGATAAGTCCGCCGCCAAGAGGATAAATAACACCGATACCCCTAATACAGTTAACTGCCCTTTAAAACGCAATAATAGTCTTTCTTCGGGAATGCTAAAGGCTTTTAACACAATTCCAGCCATTACCGTTGCCATTAATCCCGATTCACTAATAATGGTTTGAGCTAGTCCAAATGTACCCCAAACCCCTGCTAATACCACTAAATTTTTTAAATCATCCCCTAGGAAATTGGCTTTTTTCTGAAATGTACCCAATAACCAACCACTGATACCGCCAATAATTGCACCTACTCCTAAACGAAACAATAACCCTAAAACAATTTCGATCGAATAAGCAGATTGATTAATAATAGTATCTAATACCACTACTGCTAAGATAGCACCCACGGGATCAATTAACACCCCTTCCCCTTCCAACAAAGTGGCTACCCTCTTATCTACTGCTACCTGTTTTAATAATGGACCTACCACTGTAGGGCCTGTGACTACCACTAAAGAAGCGTATAAAAAGGCAATTTGCCAAGGAAATTCTCCCAACCAATGCGCTGCCATTCCTCCCCCTAAAAAGGTGATTAAAGTGCCGATGGTGACTAAATTGCGGATACTCCCCGATACTTGCCCTAATTCTTTTAATTCGAGGTTTAAACCCCCTTCAAACAGGATAATTGCCACCGCCAACGCTACTAAAACTTCTAAACCTGAGCCTAATAATTCAGGGTGTAAAATTTCTGTGCCGTCTCTACCTAAAGCGATACCAAAGATTAGTAAGAAAACAATACTAGGTATTTTCAAAAATTCTCCTAATACTTGCGCGCTAATTCCAGCAAAAACAGTAATAATGATTTGTAGCGTAAGAGCAAATGATCCATCCATAATGAATAGTTTATAGTTTATAGTGAATAGTTATTAATTCTTCCCTGTATTGAGTATTAGAAAACTTTGTTGAAAACATAGACCAATATTAACAATAGATGTCAAATATCTGCTGAAAATCAGAGAAAAAGTATAATTTTCCTTCATCTTTTGGGTTTTATAGTAACATAGAATTGTGACTACTCCCCTTAATTGGATTATACAGCTTAGTAGAAAGACACATTATTACAAAAGTTCATCCTTTTTAGTAGCAAAAAAAAGAGACGTATATCTACTCAAAGTAGAATAACCATTAATTTTGTTTTTGTCCTGGGGGAATAAAACGAATTTCGATTCTTCTCCTTGCTTCATCTTGTTGACGATTTGGAGGGGCTAAATCTCCTGATGGTAAGTATAATTGAGCGGCGGAATAAGCCCTAAATTTAACGTCTTTTAACTCCTCTTGTTGCGATAATTCCTGCACCACAGCTAAGGCTCTCATTAACCCTAAATCTGCATTTGAACCTGCTTTTAAATTGCCTACTTGTACCTGATTTTGAGCAACTTTTTCTAAGGTTAAATCTAAATTTCCTGTTACTCCAATTACCTGCCCATCTGTATGTCCAATTACTTGAATAAAGTCAATATTTCTTTCCTGAATAATTCGCTTTATCTGGGGTACTATTGCTTCATTTATATACTCTTTTAATTCTGGTTTTAATTGAGCTTTTCCTGATTCAAACTGAAATTTTCCTGATTTTTCATCAATAATAATTGGAGTTGCTGACTGTAATTTTCTATTTAATTCTAAGGATTGAAATAAAGCTAATAATAATAAAAAACTCATAATCATAAAAGCATTTGACATCAAATCTGTGAAGGAAGGAAAGACATCTAAATCTTGATTATCACTGGTATTTCTTCGGTTCGATCGAGTTCTCATTTTTTAATGATATAATTAATTTCAATTATTGTAACTTGAGTGAGTAATTTCGTTTAAAATAAAATTAATATTATAATGATATGCCAAAAACTATAACTATTTGTCTGGATGATGATAAATATGAACTTTTTGAGAAATTTGCTCAAATGGATAATCGGGAGGTTTCTAACTTTATGGAAACCGCAACAACTAGATACATAGAAGAAATAAGTTATGTTGATGAATTTGAAATGATAGAAATTAATTCTAATCAAGAATTAAATGATTCTCTTAATAACGCCAGAAATGATATTAAGAATAATAGGAGACGCATAGTTGACTAAATATCAAGTATTTATTGCAGAAGAATATGACAAACAAATAGTAAAAATAAATCAAAAAGATAGAAAATTAATTGAGAAAAAGATGACAGAATATGTAATTCCTCAATTAAAATTTGAACCGCATTTTGGGGTGAATATCAAAAAACTCAAAAACTATTTTCCTCCTACATGGCGTTATCGTATTGGTAAGTATCGAATTTTTTATGAAATAGATGATGATAATAAAGAGGTTAATATTCTCACCATATCTCAACGAAAAGATGCTTATTAATTAATAATAAAAAATTAAGTATTAACTTAAATAATAACTTTTAGCCATACATTCATTTAAAGTATTTAAAATTTCATTTCTGATAAAATTAGATATACTATATTTACTAGATTTATAATGTCTAAATCGTGATATTTGATAGGAAAATAAAGAAGTTACTCTATACATTAATCTTAAATCTGATATATTTTGAATATTTCTTATTTCCATGCCTAAATATCTTAATTCATTAGCAATTATTTCGGCTTCTTCAGGAGTACATTTTCTTCCATCTTTATCAATATGATCATAATGATATTGTTTAAATTTAGCAGAAATTTCTCTCAGTTTTTCTTCTATTTTAGGTAAATATTTCAAGCTAGTTTCTGTCAGAATTTTATCTCCTTCAATTTCTGATAAATAATTAATATCTGTTGCCTTTTGTTTTACTTCACTTATTAATCTATAAGTTAAGCCTTTTAAATTGTAATTTTCATTTAAAATATCTTCTTTTAATTCACCAATGAGAGAAGGATAATTATGATTAAAATTATCACTAAATTGTGTCGTTATCTTGTTTAAATTATCAATAACTTCACTATAGCTATTATTAGTTTTAACGGTAATTTCTCCCAGTTTTAATAAAATTTCTCCACTGGTATTAGTCATTTCTAAATATCGATCATTTATGGTGCTAATATTAGATTCAATTTTATTAACATTTTGGGCTAATTGTTGCATTTTATCGGTAGAAAGTTCTAAACTTTTCACATTAATCGTAATTGGTTTTACTATCTGATTAAGAGTATTAATAGTTTCTAAAAATAATTGTTGAATAGTTGCTAAATTTTCAGTACTTTTAGCTAAATGATCATTAAATTGACTATCCCTAATTATTTTAGCTGAATTAACAAATTCGATCGAACTTGATGCTAATGTAGCCGTAGAGGTTTTAAATTCTTCATAAACTTGTTGAGCTAAATTAGTCGCTTTTTCATTATGATTAGCCATAGCTAAAGTACAATTAGCTAATAACTTGGTTGTTTCTGTAAACTTACTTTCAGTTTCGGCTAAATCAACAGTAATTTTTTCTAAATTTTCACTAAATTTACTTTCCTTAATATTGTTAGATGCTATTAATATAATATTAGAACTTTTATCAAAATTTTCAATATTTTTTCTTAAAATTGGCATGATATTTTGAAGATTTTGTATTTCATTCCCTAACTTAACTATACACTCTTTAAAAATGTTTGCTCCCGTATTAATTGAACTACAAGCATCGAATAAATTTTCATAGAGTTGAGTAATTATTTTTTGTGATTTCTCATTTTCTTCGGCAATTCTATCTGCCGCTTGTTTAAAAGTTCGCTCTAAAACTTGCCCTACATTTTCATGAAATCTTGTTAAAAATTCCGTTTGTTTATCCACCATTTTATTAACGGCTTTATCAAGTCTTGTGTCACCTTCTACCAAAGGTTTATAAATATTATCGAGATAATCTTCTAAGTTATTAAGTAAGGAATTTTTCTCTAAACTAATATTATATTTAAGATTAATTATTGTCAAAATTGATGCACATAATAAGCCAATTAAACTGGTAATAAAAGCAATCCCCATACTTTGCAAAGGTTGCTGTAATTGACTGGTTAAATCAATAATATTTGTACCGCCAGTATTAATAATTTGACTGATACTATTTAAGTTTAAGGTGATGCCTAAAAATGTACCTAATAAACCAAAAGCTAAGAGTAAATTAGGAATAGTTTTAGTGATATATTCCGCTTCTTCACAACGAATTTTAATATTTAAAAAAGTGATGGTTTCTTGATGATATACTCCATCAATTAAGGCAATGGTATTAACATTTTCTATCTGTTGACTTGATTTTGTAAATCTTTGTTGCAAAAGATTAATAAATCTAGGTTGTATTCCTTCACTATCACCATTAACTAATCTTCTTGTTTTCTTTTCTAAATCTCGTAAATGTTGATATAAACTACGTCTAGTAAAAGCTGATAAAATAGCAGGTAAAATAACAAAAATAACTGTTGTTATGGTTAACCATAAAGGGAAAATTTTGAAAGTTTCTAGCATAATTTTAGTTTTGAGCAAAAATATTTTATAAGGATATATTTATATGATATAATAAATTTATTTCAATTACATTAAATGTTATGACAACAAAACAAATACTTTTACAAGAAATAGAATCAATGTCTGAAGAAGAATTAAACGAGATTTTGATTTTAGTGGAAAAAATGAAACAAGAATCGAATGCTAACAAGTCTAATTCAACACAGTTCGATCGTCAAGGTTCGGGAAAATCCATTTCACGTCATGCTGGAAAATGGGTAGGAGATGATTTTCAAGAATGTTTGCAAATGGTTTATGATTCTCGTGGTGTGGCAAAATTTTAATCATTTATTTTTTTCTAAATTTATTCGAGATGGTATATTTCTTTAATAATTTTCTCATCAGTTTTGGTATCTTTCCATTGTCCAAATGTTGTTAATAAATTTTGATATTGGTTAGATTTAGTCTTTTTTTCATAGTTAATTAATGTTGATTTTGTTACAGTAATTCTTCTAAAAATAATTTACCTTCTAGGGGTTCATATTCATCCTCTAATAACCATGTTTTAGCAGTATCATAATTATCGGTAGAAAAAATGATTTCATAGTTTTTAGCAGGATCATAAATATTGTATTTTCCTTCGTTATTTGCCAATAATAAAAGTAGATAAGGGGGAGTTAACATGGCATCTATCCAAACTTCTGTGAATATCCAATTATTCTTGACTTGGTTTAGTTCTTGGGGTAACGTGGTATTGCTTAAATTCATTGATTTTAATTTCTCCATAATATAAAGGTATTTTGGTTAAATCAGGACTGATACGATAACCAATTAATTCTGTAAAATATAAGCCATATCTTTGATATTTTCTTATTTTACCTGTATATTCTCCTCTTTGTATAATTGCTTGGGCAACTCTTTCTAAAGTATCAATATCTTTAAAAATATGAGCTGAAAGTCCTTTTTTTAAAAGTCTTTTCATTTGAGGAGTCTCAGGTAAATGTTTTGGGATATGCTTTACATCAATTTCTATCTCAAAATTTATTCCTGCCATTAATTAAGTTAAAATATTTTAATTGATTGAATTATCTGAATTATCAAAACCTATAAAATAATAATTTTACGATCTTATAGGTTAAATATGACATCTAATTATTAATAAAAATTAACCTCCATTAAATCTAATAATTTTTTTCAAAGTTTCATCACTAATGATATTTTTATCGTGTAAATCAAATACTTTTTGCATATTAACTCCCCCCCATTGTTTACGAAATTCTTGATCAAATTCTTCTGTTATTGTATTAGAATTATCTTCCCAATAATCAGATTCAGTTTCATAAATAACATCTGCTTCTACTATGTCTGTATTTTTACTATTATTAGCTTGATAATTCTTTCCATTATTTTCCGTTTTACCTGATGTCAATAGTTTCTGCTGTTGCTCATTTTTTCTTGCGGATAATGAGCGTTTTTTCTTGACAATTCCGCCTTGTTGTGCTTCATTGACAATGTTGATAAATCGATCGTATATTCTCTTTAAGATACCATCTTTACCTAAAGAAGTTCGATCGGCTCTTTCTCCTAAAACTAATTTTTTCTGACTATAATTGATGTCATATTCTGTCAATGCGTCTAATTCATCGACAAATTTTTTGAGGTTTTCATAGTAAATTTCTTGGAATAAATCAGGATTTTCTCTGACTTCTTCTTCTATGTTTTTCACCGTATCAGCTAAATGTTTTCTGATAGTGTCATTTTGGCTAACAGTTTCTAAGGCTTCTTCCCAAATACCGCTAATTTCGACATCATAATATTCATCTCTGAAGGTATCTTCTAACTCCAAATAATAGTTATTATTATCGGTATTTTTTTGAATTTTACCAAAGGCTAAACAAGTATAAAAATCATCCTGCAATAATTCCATTTCTCGCCCATCGGGAGGAATAATATCAAGGAAGAAAACTTGAGAATCATTATGTAAATTATAACCGTCATAGAGGCGTTTTTGTCGATCGTATTGTTCTCTTAATTCCCTTAAACCATTAACAATTCTTAAAGGAAAACCTGCAAATTCTTTAATGATAAAAATTTCATTTTTGGTTTGAATCGGCACTAACATATCAGATTGAATGGGAATATCTTTTAATAAGTCTTTAAACTGCTTATTTTCTCTGTCATCCGTCTGTTTAAAACCGATAATTTGTTTCGTTTTATCTGCATCATTAACAAAATAAGGAGCATTACTATTTAAAGGTAATAAAACATCCGCTTCATCGATAATTTGTTTTAAGCGAGTTTGCCCGTCAGAAAAGGGATATTTTTGTACAAAACGATTAACTACTGACTCCGTTAAATCAAAGGTTTTATCCCCGAATTTTGCCTCAATATTACTGTCGATAGTTTGACTTAATTCTTTGTCATCGATAATTCTTCCTGCGGTGAAAAAATGCAGTAAAGAAGGAGGTAAAGTTGCACTTTCATTAATTTTATGACTGACTTCAACTAATAAATTTCTTCTTTCTCGATCGGGCAACAAATTTTGATAATATTGATCATTATCATCAGCTTCAAATACTGCTTCTCCATTAATTTCATCGTCATCAATGTGACTTAAATCTTCTCCTTTTCTGTTATAAAAACCTTCTAAATCTTGGAGAAGATTATAAAAGTTACTGGTTTTTGTTTTTAACTCTAACACTAATTGTCTCAAATTTGTGGCAATTTTCAGAGCTTCTTCTGTTAAGGTTAAATCAAAGTTACATTTAATCAGTTTATTAATATCTTGAATACCTTGATTTGCTTCTTCTTGAAATTCTTTATTCTTAGTATTATTAGATTTACCACCAATACCTAAGAAACCTTTTTTATCGGTTTCAATATCTTCAATTTTCTGACAAGAATCTTGCCATTTTTTATCTATATTTTCGATGGTAACAAAGGCAGTAGCTTTCTCTTTTTCTTCCTCTAATTCTTTTACATATTCATTTAATTTAGTTAATAATGCCTCTAGCCAACCTCGACTATTATCTAAGGCAAAATTCGGGTTAGAAGGTTCGAGTAAATTAGCAAAATAATTGAGAATATCTTGAGTAAATTGTTTCTCTAGTTTAACACTATTTTTTTGTAATTGGGTTAACCATGAACCTCTGATGTTTTCTGTTTCTCCCTGTTGTACTTTCTTAAATTGACTCTTGATTTCGCTACGAATTTTCTCGATAAATCTTTGTCTATCTTCTGCATTTTTACAGTTATCAATTTCCTGTTGATTTTTACTTAACCAAGT
This sequence comes from Geminocystis sp. CENA526, assembly GCF_050753365.1. Classification (NCBI taxonomy): domain Bacteria; kingdom Bacillati; phylum Cyanobacteriota; class Cyanophyceae; order Chroococcales; family Geminocystaceae; genus Geminocystis; species Geminocystis sp. CENA526. The sequence continues at coordinate 9,182 of NZ_JBLZFY010000041.1, read as the reverse complement.
TTTTAGTACCTGTTTAAATGTCTTATCATTTTCTTGGGTAATAGCTTCTAATTTGGCTTTAAAAATACTAGGATTAATGTCATTTTTTGATTGCCAATTTAATAAAAATTTATCTAGTAATTCTGCTGAATCTGGACTTTGCCCTTCACCATATAACCAGAAGTTAATTAATTTTATTTTAACTTTATTTAAACAGATTGCGATCGTCAAATCACGAGGAAAATAAATCTTCGCTAATCCGAAGGTTAAATATCTTTGAGCATTGGGGCGAGGATGTTCGTCATAAACGCTAAAATATTTTTTGACGTTATCTCTATGTCCTTTAATATTAATAGATATTTCTTCAGCAAAATCAGCAAATATTTTATGGGCAATTATTTGAGATAACTTCTCTTTTCTCACTATTTTATGTCCGCTATTAGTACGATTTCCGACTAAATAAACAAAGTCAAAAGGAGGGCGATTTTCACTGACAGAAAATAAATTTACTGGATCATAATTAGCACTAAAATTTGTACCTTGAGCGGTATAATAATTTAATTCTTTTAAGGCGGCATAGGTGTTAGCTTTTACACTAGGAGTATTGCCGTATAATTCGGGGGCGATAATCAAATAAGCAGTTATATCGGTATCGATTTCATAGCCGTATTTTTCCCTTAAACTGTAAGCCATGTCAATAAATGTACCGCTTCCTGTACCCCCACATAGCGAACCAATGATGATAATATTAGTACCAGATTCAACTACAATATTCTTACTGAGTAATCGTTGAGCATGACCAACTGTAGCATTATCCGCAGTATCGATGGCTTGATGAATTTTGCTGTAGTTATGAAAAAAAGCGAGTCTGCCTACTGGACGAATTGCCCCTGCACCGTTTTCAATAGATTTAACATCTTTTAATATTTGCTTGGGAAACCATGTGCCAATATGGTCATAAGGAGATGTTCTTTCATGAGGATTTCTTCTTTCTAAGCCTTTACTCAAGTCATCTATTTCCTGTTTATTCATGGTAGCGGTGACGGTTTCCGCAGGTTTAAATAAGATATTCTCCCCGTGATAGGTGTCTCCCGTTTTTAATCCTGTCGTTTGAGAGGCGTTTTTATCGGTGTCTATATGCACGAAACTGACTACGGGTAACTCGCTTAGTTTACCATATCGATCGACGATGAGACGGCGAATTTGCATTAAAATATCTCTACCCGTACCGCCTAAGCCAATACAAATGGTGCGTTTAATATTGAGGGTTTTTGTTTCTGTAGGGTTATTGTTAGGCATAATTATTACAAAATATTGGGACTACTAATTAATTATCAGTAATAAACGGGGAATTTATGCAAAATTTGAGATTTTTTTATTTTTGGTTGCTAAAGTTATTCTCTTCCATGATTGAGGAAGTCTAATTTTCAGGAGGAAATGAAGGGATTAATTTTTCTAATTCGATAATAAGATGAGGTATGTCAACAGTAACCACTTGCCAGATTCTTTTTTGATTAATTTTTTCGTATTGATGAGCGATAATATTTCTTTGCCCAATAATATCACTCCAAGGAATTTGAGTATTTTTTTGTTGAAAATCAAGAGGAATTCGTCTCGCCGCCTCTCCTAAAATTTCTAGTTGTCTTTCAATGGCACTTTGCAATAAAATATCATTTTGATAGTCTTCCCATGAGGTATTTTTGATAAAGAGGAGTATTCTTTGACAGGATTGAGACATATCCCAAAGAAAGGCATGATTTTTGTTAATTTGATTCATAAAGAATATAGTTATTGTTCAAAATTTCATAACGAATAAAGGGATTAGATAAAGCAGATTTTTCTACCAAATCAACGTCTTTCTTGAATACATTTTTAAGCTCGTTTTTGAGTCTAACAATATCAAAAAGACTCCACATAGCATTATCATCAAATGTTACTAAAATATCAATATCACTTTCATCATTAAATTTATCTGTTAAAATTGAACCAAATAAAGCTAATTCTTTGATTAACCATCGATCGCAAATATCTTTTAATATAGATTTTGGGAAGTTTTTTATCTCTGAAAAATTCATTATTTTTCCTCCTAAAATATTTAACTGTAATTAATAAAAAAAATTTTTTGATACTAATTTTTTGATACAATAATTTTAATTTCAAAATCTATCTCATTAGATGGACAACTAAGTCTAATGATATTCCCTTCAATTAACTGTTTTTGTTTTAATTCTTTCCCTTTATAAATAATAGGTAATATTTTATTAGGCTCGATAAAAAGTTTATTACCTTCTCGTTTTAAATAACCTCTAATTTCTCCCCCTTTACACTCTATATCTTCCCCAATAGAGATACTTTTTTGATTGTATAAATATTTGATTTCTTTCTCCTCATTATCATTAATTTCGATCGACATTTTGAAAGGCTTTTTAATACTATTAATATATCTCCACCAAAAAATTCCTCCCCCTAATAAGCCAAGAAGAATTACAGATAAAATGGTAGTAGGTAGCCATAATTGACTAGCGATATAACTATTTACTACACAAGTTTCTTTTCCTCCGGGGGCTGGAGTGCAAAATTCTTGTACAGTGGGTTTAATATCTACTACTGTTAATTGATAGTTGTCAAACTCTCTACTGTTACTGGTAATGGGAAGATGTTTTAACCAGTTGGCTCGATCGAGACTCTCCGTTGATGTAGAATTACGATAGGGGCTATTATAGGGAGTTTCTACCCATACATCAGAAGTGATACCCGCTTCGGTTTTTAAGGGTGCATCCGTTAACCACACTACGGATTGATGTTTAATCGGTTGATTCTCACAGAGACGTTTTTGATTGATATGAGCTAAATTTTGGTATATAAAATGCTCTGCTCGTTGAATATCGGTGTTTTTCTCGTTAAGATTAGCTTGTAAAGGGATTTGCTCGATAATTCTTTCAATATCTTCTTTTGGATTGGTAAAGATAATGGCATTGTCGATCGAAATAGGGTTAATATCGGGATTAGTGGGATTAATCTGAGAAGAAAAGGGTACAATATAAACTCGATCGCCTTTGGTTAAACTATCCTGTACAATTTGTTTTAACCTTACCCTACCAGCATCATCAAGACTGACACTTTCCGTTAAATCCACCGCAAACACCACATCTCTACCGCCACTAAATTTAGAGACTAATTCTAAGCCTAATTGTTGATTATCGGATAATGTCTCACCGATGGTGATTCGATCGCAATTTTTCGTCACTTGTTGACACCTAATGATAGAATTTTACAAATTTTGTACCATTTACTTTTGTTATCAATCAATCCCTCAATTGACAAATTGTAGGTTGGGTTAGCGATAGCGTAACCCAAAAAAACGACTATACATGATGTAGCCTAATAAAAAGACTATACATAGCATAACCTAACAAAACGTTTATACATAGCTTAACCCAACAAAATGCCGAGATATAAGTCAAGACGCATTTAACTTACTTTTTTTACTATTAAAAATGACTCAAACGTTTGCCTTTTCCCTCTCTCAAAGGGATTGAGATTCCTTCGCTACTCTCGGAATGACAGAATATCGTTACAGGTGCGTAATCCTCATCTAGTAATAAAAATACAGGCAAGATGCCTGTTTTACGGAGGATAATTATAATTATCGGGAGATTCCTAAAATTTGATAACAGATAGTTAACTGTTGTAAGGTTTCCTCTTCAACCTCATAGACTTCTCGCAGTTTTTCATAATAAATAATCGCCTCCCTATATAAACACTGTCTTTGATAAATAGTCGCTATCTGCAACAATGCCCAATAATCTTCGGGTTTAATAGTTAAAGCCTGTAAATAACTGTTTTTGGCGTTTTCCCACTGTTTCAATTTTTGTTGACATTCCCCTTGCCAGTAGTAACTCCAATAATCGTGATGACGAAGCCTTAATGCTTTTTGAATATAATCTAATGCTTTTAAATACTTGTGTTGATGATAGTAAGATTTTGCTAAACGAAAGGTTGCCCAATAGTCATCAGCTTTGTGATTCAATGCCTTATGAAAACATTTGATGGCTTCCCTATGATTCTCTAATCTTTTTTGCCATATATAGCCTTGATCATACCATGACCAATAGTTATCTGACTCAATGTCACAGGCTTTTTGCAAACTAGCAACGGCTTCTTGATACTTGCCTAATTCTTCTAATACTTTTCCTCGATAATACCATGCAAAATAGTCGTCAGGGTGATATTCGATCGCTCTTTCATAGCTATATAAAGCATCTTGACAGAAATTACCCTCTCTTAATTTATTTCCCTGATGATACCATCCTTGATAACTGTCAGGGCGACATTCCAAAACTCGATAAACTTCATTCATTGTACTAGCCACCATAAGATTCTATCTCTATGATAAACTTTTCTCAGGTTAGGTTAAGATCAAAAAATTATTTTAGAAGCAAAATTTAATTTATGAGTAGTTTAAAAGGTAGAGATTTATTCAGTATAGCAGACTTAAATTCCCCCAAAAATTATAATTTTTGAAGAGTATTTCGGGCTTATAGCCCGATTTTTGAAAATTTCTAATCCAAAAAACTTTATTTTCTTGAGTTAATTAGATAATTCTATAAGTAATATTACCATCATTGAACCTATTTGTAACTTGTATTAATTCCTTTTGTTCTAATTCATTTAAAGATTTTAATAACACATCTATATAGTGTTTTAATTTTTTCTAATTGAATATAGATTACGGAGTTTAAATATTAAAATCTCAACACCTGTTTATTACTTTACCTAAAATCCTCTCTTATCAAAAGATTTTTTAGTCACTCTTAATTATTGATGAAAAATGGTTCTTGATTTTGGTATATTTAATGTATAAACAAGTGATCTCAAACCAAAACTATATGATTACCCAGAAAATTGGTATGTGGGGAAATTCCTTGGGAATTAGACTTCCTCAAGCTATAACTCAGCAAGTTAAATTACAAGAAGGGGAATTATTAAATATTGTTATTGAAGATAATAAAATTATCCTTACTCCTGCAAAACCAAAATATACCCTTGAGGAATTGCTAAAAAATGCCTCCTCAGCCATGCAACATGATGAATTAGATTGGGGAGAATCTGTGGGAGAAGAAATTTGGTAAAAATTAGTAATCGTATCCCCCAAAGAGGTGATATTATCAAACTTGAATTAAATCCTCGTACTGGTAGTGAACAATCAGGGTATCGTCCTGCTTTTGTTATATCTCCTATTACTTATAATCAAATTTCTAAAATTATTTTAATTTGTCCGATTACCAGTCGTAAAAAAGGATGGGTTTTTGAGGTAGAATTACCTCCAGAAATGCAAACTCGTGGAGTTGTTTTAGTTGATCAAATTAGAGCAGTGGATTGTATAGCTAGACAAACTACTTTTGTTGAAGAATCTCCCTCATTTTTAATTGATGAAGTTTTAGCTAAATTACAAACTTTAGTTGCTTAAATAGAGTTAAAAATTAAGATATTAAATTAATACAAAATGAAAAATTAGAGACAAAAAAAGAAGTTTTTTTAGGATTAGCTAGTAAACATTCGGGGAAATTTTCTGAAAATTATCAATTCGATCGAGAAGAAATTTATGGTAAACTTTTCTCAGGTTAGGTTAAGATTAAAAAAATTATTTTAGAAGCAAAATTTAATTTATGAGTAGTTTAAAAGGTAGAGATTTATTAAGTATAGCAGACTTAACCCCCGAAGAAATGAGAACTGTTCTTGATTTAGCTTCAGATTTGAAAAAGGGTGAAAAAAAATTCAACAGCAATAAAACTTTAGGGCTTTTATTTTATAAAGCATCTACTCGCACAAGGGTTTCTTTTAGCGTGGCAATGTATCAATTAGGCGGTAATGTTATCGACTTAAATCCTAGTCGCACTCAAGTCGGTAGAGGTGAACCATTAGAGGATACAGCTAGAGTACTCGATCGATACTTAGACATTTTAGCCATTCGCACCTTTGCCCAAGAAGATATAGAAACTTTTGCTGACTATAGTGATATTCCCATTATTAACGCTTTAACAGACTTAGAGCATCCCTGTCAGATTCTAGCAGATTTGCAGACGATCGAAGAATCTTTTGGTTGTTTAGAAGGGTTAACCCTCACCTACTTAGGAGATGGTAATAATGTGGCACACTCCTTATTATTGGGGGGAGTCTTAATGGGCATGAATGTACGCATCGCATCTCCAGAAGGCTATTTACCCGATGAAAATATAGTCAAACAAGCCCAAGCCTTAGCCAAAAAACCTGAGCAAGTAATTGTAACACAATCCGCCAAAGAAGCCGCCGAAAACGCCCATGTTTTATATACCGATGTATGGGCAAGTATGGGGCAGGAAGAAGAAACCGCCCAAAGAATCCCCATTTTCCAACCCTATCAAATCAATCAAGAGTTAGTCAATTTAGCTGATGACAGTGCGATTATTTTACATTGTCTTCCAGCCTATAGAGAAAAAGAGATTACCGCCGAAGTAATGGAAGGCAGACAGTCTCGCATTTGGGATGAAGCTGAAAATAGAATGCACGCGCAAAAGGCTTTAATGGCTTGTTTATTAGGTTTAGGCTAATCGGCTAGAAGCCCCACGCTTAGTTTTCGACAAAAAAAATTAAACAAGCGTGGGATGAATCGCCAGTGACGTGTTATCTTATCGCCATTCATCCCTAGACTTATTATCACTTCCCCAGTCGTCACCATCATCAAAATAAACATCGTTACTGTATTCCATTTCTTCTTCCTGAAAATTATTATCTAAAGTGTCTTTAATCGGCTCAATCACACGGGTTATGGCATCTTGTACAAAACTTTTGACAAATTCATCCTTGCGACTGAGTTTAAATTGTCTTTGAACTACTTCTGTTATGCCTCCGTCACCCCAATCTTGATCATGGCTGAAGTATTCCACAAAACTTTTTCCCGCAATTCTGGTTAAATAAGCGGCACTAATGCCTTGAATCACTTTACCCACAACATAAGTCGCCGCCGTAAATTGTAAGGCTTTTGCCACAAGTTCGATCGCACCTTTTACCACTCCCAAGCTAACAAGGGTTTTACCTAAAGATAAAGCTAAATCTCTCCCTGTCTCACTATTTAAGTCACATCCGTAAACCTGTCCAATTTCTACCACCATCTGCGCATTTACCGCCGCCGTTGCCAACATATCCACTACAGGAAGGGGGGTACAAGCAATAACTCCTGCACCAATCCACTGATAACGCACAATGATTTTATCGGCTTCTCTGCTTCTTTGCTGACTAATTAATTTTCTTGCCTCCTCCCCTAACCGTTGGGATTGCAAAAGAATGTTATCCGCTAATAAATCATCTCCCTCCGCCCGACAAATTGCGGCTAAACGTTTGATGACTGCTGTTATCTCAACTTCTGGTTGTATCATTTCATCCTCAGAAAACTGCACAGGTTGAGGATTGGCACAGGCTTTTAACACATCCACGGGTGCAATAAAATTTTTTACCCTTTGTTGAAGGTTAGCAATAATTATTTCTTGTTCTTCTTCTGAATATAGGTCTATCTTATTAAATATCAGGATCGATCGTTTGCCAATACTAGCTAAAGCCTCCAAAGGAATAAACTCCGAAGCGCGTAAATCATTATCACAGACAAACAACAACAAATCCGCTTCTGTAGCTAATTGTCGCGCTAATTGTTCCCTAATTTCCCCCGGTGCGCCCACTTCCAAAATACCGGGGGTATCCGTAATCAAAATTTCTCGATTAGCTTGGGGTAATTTCAGACTATAAGTCACCCCTTCCGTTGTCGTTCCCATACTTGCATTTACATCACCAACCATTTCACCAATTAAAGCATTGACGAGGGAGGTTTTTCCAGCACTTCCCGTGCCAAAAACGGCTACTTTGAGGATACCAGTAGTTAAATTGGCTTCAATTTGCTGAGATTTAGCTAATAATGCTTTTTGGGTAACTTCGTCTTGAATTTGGGCAACTTGTTTTTTAACTGCTTGAATAGTTTTAGAGGCAATTTGATTTTTTTCGGCGGGTAAAGTCGGCACATTTTTACGGTGTTTTCCTCTTGTGCCACTTTGACGATTTGGTAAAACCCCTAAATAGTAGATAAAGATAGCAATAAAGCATATTAACAAGACAATAAGGATAAATACCAGAAAATTAGCTAAAAATGGGCTAGTCCATGCAATTTCGCTGTAAAGTCGAGATAAGGCACTAATTAACCATAGCATTAATCCGAAGATTACGCTTAAACCAACAACAATAGTAATTATCCGAGATAAAGGCATAAGTAGATAGGCAAATTAATTGTATGTTTACTTTGTGAAAGGCAAAAGGCAAGAGGCAAGAGGCAAGAGTTGCTCTAAATCAATAGTTATTAGTATTTTTAACTATTAGAAAAAAATGCAAGTTAAATGCGTCTTAGCTTAGGTATCAGGTTTTAGGTTGAATTAAAATGGGACTCTTCTACAGTAGCTATGCAAAATTAATAGAAAATAAAAGCTATAAACTTTATAGAATAAGCATTATAGTTAAACAAAATTCTAAATTTTATCATTTATTATTTTGATAACTTCCTTTGCCCATTGCCCATTGCCCTTTACCCTATTTGAATAAATAATTTATCATACTGAAAATAGCCTTATATTTTTCAATAAAATTGAGTTAAATTTATTTATAGCGTTTATCAAAATAGTAAGGTACACCTATTTCTTAATAATAATGGGTTTTAGTCTGTTCTATGTACCTCATAAATATAAGAATTGCTATAACTATCTCTATTAGCAATGACATTCATTTCATTGTGAGAGAAGGATTTTACCCCATAACTAACTCTCTATAGCAATGCGATCGTCTCAATATATTTGTGGATGTATCAATACTTAAGTTTTTTTATTTATCATTTTTTCTCATTTTTATTAAGAATAAATACATAATTAATTTCACTTACTTGCTCAATAATTAATTAAGTTTTTGTGCTTTTTTTTGAACCACAATATTCGATTCGATCGAACCTTTTAAATAATAAAAAAAGTTGCTATATCTTACGGTTAATCATGTACAATAAATAAGGAATAGATAAAAAACAAAATGTGGTTCTTCTACTTTGAGTATAATCAATTAATCGAAAAGGGTGTTAGGTATCAGGTTGCAGGTATTAGGTTAAATTCAAACTGTTAATTTATAACAATTGCATTTTT
>NZ_JBLZFY010000040.1:0-35120 GCF_050753365.1 Geminocystis sp. CENA526 | reverse complement strand
AAATATTATAAATTTACAGTTTTAATTTAACCTAACACCTGCCACCTGATACACTTCGACTACGCTCAGTGCGCCGCCTGACACTTTTTTTTAGACATAATTTATCATACTCAAAGTAAGAGAGCCAATTTTTTCAACGGTATTGGTAATAATTTCTGCACTTTTTTCTATTTCTGTATCCGTAGTAAATTTGCCGATACCAATTCTCAATGCACTGTCTATGATTATATCATCTAAATTCATCGCCCTTAAGACGTGAGAAGGAGAAACGGTGGCACTACTACAAGCTGAACCCGTAGAAATGGCTAATTTATCCCTAATTCGGGCAATAACAGCACTATTTGGCACATGGGGGATGGATATATGCAGATTTCCTGCGAGGCGTTTTTCTGTATCTCCATTTACCACTAAATTCGGGATTTTCTCTTGTAATAATGATTGTAAGTGATTTCTTTTCAGTTCGATCGAGCTTTCATCTTCCTTCATTTCCAGTTGTCGTAAATAACAAGCCTCTCCCAATCCCACTATCCCTGATACATTTAATGTACCCGATCGAATCCCGTTTTGATGTCCTCCGCCATAAATGAGGGGTTGTAAATGATAACCTTTTTTGATGACTAATGCACCGATACCCTTGGGGGCGTATAATTTATGACCAGAGATAGTTAAAAAAGTGATACCCCAATCGTGAAAATTAACGGGAATTTTGCCCACTGCCTGAGAACCATCGCAAAGAAAGGGTATATGATATTGTTGAGCGATTTTACCAATTTTTTCAATGGGGTAAATATTCCCAACCTCATTATTAGCACCCATAATACACAATAAATCCCCTCCTTCACTGCATAGTTTTTCAAGGTTATTTAAGTCAATTCTGCCCTTATTATCCACTTTCAACCACACAATTTTTCCTAATCCCTTCTTTTCCATTGCCTGACAAGTATCGATAACTGCTTTATGTTCGAGGGGTGAGATAATATAACGATGAGGATAAGGCTTGATTAATCCTTGAATAACCAAATTAATGCTTTCTGTTGCACCTGATGTGAAAATAATTTCTTGGGGTGAGGAGTTAATTAAATCTGCTATCTGTCGTTTTGCTTTTTTGACTGCTTCTTGGGTTCGATCGCCAAAAATATGATCTATACTGCTACTATTACCAAAATTAGTCACCATATAATCATAGACTTTTTGGGCAACCCTTCGATCGACGGGGGTTGTGGAGTGATAATCAAGGTAGATAGAATTAGACATTAAGAATCATTGAGTGTATAATGTTTTTCTAAGTACACATTTTACATAAAAAAATGAGAACGAATATTGATCTTGATGATAGTTTATTAGAAGAACCTTAAACCCACATTTCTCTCGTTATCTAGGTTTTATAATTCACTCAGGTTTTGTTAAGGCAGATCAGTAAAGTAACAATTTCAAGATATAATTGCTAAAGTGTTATTTTTTGTACAATGAATCTCGATCGAAAATTATCCAGTTACGACTATCACTTACCACCAGAGTTAATCGCCCAAAACCCTGTAACTCCAAGGGATAGCTCTCGTTTATTAGTGGTTAAACCAGAAAGTTCGATCGAACATACGATTTTTTGTAACTTGCCAGATTTATTGTTACCCGGTGATTTATTAGTTGTCAATGATACCCGTGTCATTCCCGCTCGTTTATACGGTAAAAAATCCACTGGGGCGCAAGTGGAAGTGTTATTAATCGAAGAAACAGAAAATAACTGTTGGTTAGCCTTAGTGAAACCGGGAAAGCGTTTTGCGGTGGGTAGTGAAATTATTTTTAGTAATGACTTAAAAGCTACGGTTATGGGGAAAGATGACAAGACAGGAGGGCGATTTTTACAATTTACCTTTCCTTCCTCTCAGACTTTTTGGCAAGTGTTAGATAAGGTGGGTAATATTCCTTTTCCTCCCTATGTCACGGAATCTCAAGCTAAAGTTGAACAATATCAAACTATTTACGCTGAAAAAGAAGGTGCGATCGCAGCTCCAACAGCAGGATTACATTTTACAGAAAGATTGTTTAAAGAATTGAAGGAAAGACAAGTTAATATTGCTACTGTCACCCTTCATGTGGGTATCGGTACATTTCGCCCTGTAGAAGTTGAAGATATTTTAACCCATGAAATGCACCACGAATCGATCGAACTCGATCGAAACACCGTTGACTTAATCAAGAAAACCAAAGAAGCAGGAAGAAAAGTTATAGCCGTAGGTACAACCGTAGTGCGTACCTTAGAAGGTGCATATCAACATCATCAGAAATTAAAGGCATTTTCAGGGAAAACCGACTTATTTATTTATCCGAGTTATGAATTTAAAGTCATCGATGGTTTAATCACTAATTTTCATCTTCCTAAATCTAGTCTATTGATGTTAGTTAGTGCGCTCATTGGTAGAGAAAGATTGATGAGTATTTATCAAGAAGCCATAGAAGAAAAGTATCGATTTTATTCCTTTGGAGATGCCATGTTTATCAATATTTAGATGTTGCCTCATAGTATTTTGATGAAGGTAGTGAATAGTGAATAGTGAATAGTGAATAGTGAATAGTGAATAGTTTTTAATCAAAAATTTAGAGTTCAATTTATTGAACGTTAATCTATTAGAGGTGTAATTCATTACACGTTAGATTATTGATGAACGACTAATTCCTCATTCTTAATTCTTAATTCCTCATTCTTAATTCTTAATTCTTAATTCTTAATTCTTAATTCTGCATTCTTAATTCTTTATTTTTTCCAATCTGCAATATTCCATGTTTTTAAATCCCAAGGGGTTAAATTAACTCCCTGTAAACTATTACTAACGGCTACGGTATCGGCACGATGCACGATGGGAACTACCACTGTATCTTGAATGAGTATATCATTTAACTGTTTAAAAATATTTGCCCTATTTTCGGGGTTTAACTCTGTGGTGACGGTGGCTAAAATTCGATCGAACTCTTTGTTACAATAACGGGAATAGTTATTTCCCGACCAATTATTACTCTTTTGGGGTATATTGTCACAAGTATAAACCTTAAAATAAGCTGTGGGATCGGGATTTTCATTGCCTGTCGTAAACATTTGCACATCAGCGTAAAAACGTTCTACAGTATCAGTATTACTAGGATCACTAGAAAAGAAGATACTAGCATCGATCGTCTTTAATTCTACACCGACACCTAAAGATTGCCAACTTTGCTTAATAATTTCTTGGGTTTTTTGTCGTAAAGGGTTAACAGTGGTTTGAAACACTACCTTCATTTCGACACCGTTTTTGTCTCGAATACCGTCACCATTGCTATCTATCCATCCTGCGTTATCTAATAATTCCTTTGCTTTTTCCATATTAAATTCTGGTACAGGAGTATTAGAAACATATTGAGGAGGTGCTAATAAAAAATTGTTGGTGGGTTTGCCTGTAATGCCATAAAGTTGAGTTGCGATCGTATTTTTATCCACAGCTAAAGCTAAAGCCTGTCTCACATTGCTATCACTGAGAAAGGGATGAGGAAACTGTAAACTTGATCTTTCCCCGTCAGGTGTGGCACGATTAGGATCAGTATAGTTAAGTAAGATACGTTCACTATTAGAACCGAAATTGGTGACAATATTACCTTTTCCCCCTTTAGCTAACTCCTGCAAAATATTCGATTCTACCTGTAGATTATAGGCAAAATCGGCTTCTCCCGTTTGTAAAACTGCCCTAGCGGCTGAAGTGGCATCTCCTCCCCCTTTAATTTCTACCGTGTCAAAACTGATTTTTTCGGGGTATCGATAATGGGGATTGGGTTGATAAATTACTGAGTCACCCGGTTTAAACTGTACCACACTATAAGCACCTGTACCGATAGGGATAAGATTATAAGGAGCTGATCGAGCATTTTCTCCGTTATACTCATTATAAAGGTGACTGGGTAAAATCATCCCTGCACTACCCACAAACACAGAATACCAAGCAGGATTTACTTCCTTGAATGTCACCTTCACGGTATAGTCGTCTAAGGCTTCTACCTTTTCTATGTTGAGATATTCTTTAGCGTTAACACTACCAACTTTGGGATTGGTGATAAATTCGTATGTAAATACCACATCCTTCGCAGTAAAAGGTTGTTCATCAGACCATTTTACATCTTGACGTAACTTCCACACGATCGATTTTCCATCTTTGGCGATACCGCCGTTTTCTTCTGTGGGAATTTCTGAAGCTAATACGGGGATTAACTCACTGTCAGGGTTAAAGGTTGCTAAAGGTTCAAGGGTAATTCTACTAGCTTCTGCGTCTTTAAATCCAGTGGAGAGGTGGGGATTTAAAATAGTAGGCGCTTGCCAATATAACATTTTTAATATTTTATCATTTTGCTCGATCGAACTCTGATTGGGAGAGGAGTTGCAACCGATTAAAGTAAAACCACCGATAACCACAGCGAGGAATTTTATTAAAGAGGAATAAGTCATAAGTAGGTGAATAAAAATAATTTAGAATTTAGAGTTGCTTAATAGAGTTTTTTCATTCTCGAAATTTGATTGATATAACTGAAAACTATAATGAATAAGAAATCTAGTCATTTTTTATAATGAGAAAATCAATTATTATTAAAAACCATGATATTTTTTGTAAAAATTTAGTTCAATTTATTATACGTTACCTAAATAATAGCCTATTCAAAAATCTTTTAATTTAGTCAGCAGAAGTGGTTGATAATAAGTGATTTTGCATTTCTAAATAGATTAATAAAGCATTGACATCCGCAGGATTTACTCCTCCAATACGAGTAGCTTGTCCGATGGTTAGAGGCTTAACTTTTGTGAGTTTTTCTCTTGCTTCCATAGACAAAGTTTCTATCTTCATATAGTCTAAATTTTCATCTAATTTACGGTTACTATGACGGGCAATTTGATCAATTTGATTTTGTTGTCTTTTGATGTAACCAGAGTATTTAATTTCAATTTCTGCCCCCTCTTTTTCCGCTTTATTTAACTCAGCATTACCGAGATTATATTTCTCTAAATCTTCATAGTGAAAATTAGGACGGCGTAATAAATCCGCTAGGGTAATGGAGTTTTTAATTTTTTGTTCTGTATCTTCCACAATTCTTATAGCAACTTCTTCTCTTTCTTTGATTCTCGTTTCATATAATCTCTCTTGTTCTGCTATGATATTTTCTTGTTTACGTTGATATAGTTCCCAACGTCGATCGTCGATTAAGCCGATTTCTCTACCAAGGGGAGTTAAACGTTGATCTGCGTTGTCCGATCGAAGTATTAAACGGTATTCCGATCGAGATGTGAGCATTCGATAAGGTTCTCGTAAATCTTTAGTACAAAGGTCATCAATTAAAGTACCTAAATAACTTTGTTCACGGGAAAACACCACCATCTGCTTATTTTGGGCAAATTTAGCCGCATTAATACCAGCAACGATACCTTGTGCGGCGGCTTCTTCATAGCCCGTTGTACCGTTAATTTGTCCAGCAGAAAATAACCCCTCAATTTTTTTTGTCATCAGGGTAGGATAACATTGAGTAGCGGGTAAAAAGTCGTATTCTACCGCATAAGCAGGGCGCAACATGACACAATTTTCTAAACCGGGGAGAGTGTGTAACATAGCTAGTTGAATATTCTCAGGTAAACCCGTAGAAAACCCTTGAATGTATAACTCTGGAATGTCTCGCCCTTCAGGTTCGATAAATATTTGATGACTTTCTTTGTCAGCAAAACGCACGATTTTATCTTCAATACTAGGACAATATCGAGGTCCTTTGGAGTCAATAAAACCGCCGTAAATGGGGGATAAATGCAGATTATCTTTAATTAATTGATGGGTTGCTTGGGTGGTACGGGTTAAATAACAGTTCATTTGTTCTCTTTCGATCCATACTTCAGGATCAAAACTAAACCAACGGATTTCCTCATCGGGGGGTTGTACTTCCATTTTGCTGTAGTCAACGGTGCGTTTATCCACCCTTGCTGGTGTGCCTGTTTTCAATCTTCCTGTTTCAAAACCTAAGTCATTTAAGGTTTCTGTAAGTCCGATCGAAGCAAATTCCCCAGCCCTACCTGCGGACATGGATTTACCGCCAATCCAGATTTTACCATCTAAAAATGTACCCGTAGTCAATACCACTGCTTTGGTTTTAAAACAAGTACCGAAGTAAGTTTGAACACCGATAATTTCATCATTTTTGCCTAAAACTAAATCCGTCACCATGCCTTCCCTGATGGACAAATTAGGCTCATTTTCCACAATATTTTTCATGACATGGGCGTATTCTCGTTTATCGGTTTGCGCTCTCAATGCCCATACAGCAGGTCCTCTGGAATTATTTAACACTCTTTTTTGGAGGTAGGTTCGATCAGCCATTTTGCCAATTTCTCCTCCAAGCGCATCGACTTCGTGGGTAAGCTGAGATTTTGCAGGTCCACCCACCGCAGGATTACAAGGTTGCCACGCAATTTTATCTAAGTTGAGGGTTAACATCAGGGTACGACAACCTAATCTAGCACTAGCTAAGGCGGATTCACAGCCTGAATGTCCACCGCCAATAATAATTACGTCAAACTCGTCTTGAAATTCTACGGGGGTTTTAATGGTCATAGTTATCTTGTTGTCTCAATAATGATAAAAATTCTTATTTTATATCATAACCTTTTGAGATTCTTTCGTGCCTTCAAGTTCACTTAGAAATGGAAATTGAAATTATGTTTAGTTGAATTGTCATTGCGAGGTACGAAGCAATCTCTTAAAATAAACAAGTCTATTTGATTAAATCCTCATTACCTATCCATTATTAACTATACACTTATAACCTCTATGGCTATTGCAGAAATTACCAAAACTCTCTTAACCGCAAAAAAAGCAAAAGGTGTCACTTTTGCTCAGTTAGAAGAAATTTTACAACGAGATGAAGTCTGGATCGCATCGGTGATTTATCGTCAGGCTACTGCCGATGAAACAGAGGCAAAAAAATTAGTAGAAACATTGGGATTGCCTTCTGAGTTAGCTGAAGAATTAACTATCCCCCCTGTTAAGGGTTGTTTAGACCCTGTAATTCCTACTGATCCTTTGATTTACCGTTTTTATGAAATTATGCAGGTTTACGGGATGCCTCTCAAAGATGTTATTCAAGAAAAATTTGGGGATGGTATTATGAGTGCGATCGATTTTACTTTAGATGTGGATAAAGTAGAAGATGCCAAAGGCGATCGAGTTAAAGTCACCATGTGTGGTAAATTCTTACCCTATAAAAAATGGTAGTTAAAAATAGGTAATAGGTAATGGGTAATAAGTAATAGGTTAATGCTCATTCCTAATTGCCAACTATTGTTGTACAATAACCAAAATAAGATTAATTTGTGAAGGATAGATATTGTGGCTTTTAAAATCGGTTTATTAGGACTTGGAACTGTAGGTGCAGGTACAGCAGAAATATTATTAAATCCTGAAGGCAGACATCCCCTTCTCCAAGATATAACGATCGAACAAGTAGGGGTAAAGTCTTTAGATAAAAAACGTTCGATCGAATTACCTACAGAAATTCTGACTACTGATTTAGAAGCCATCGTCACCAATCCCGATATTGATATTGTGGTGGAATTAATCGGTGGTTTAGAACCCGCTAGAAGTCTTATTTTAAAAGCGATCGAACATGGAAAACACGTTGTAACTGCCAATAAAGCAGTAATGGCAAGATTCGCCCCAGAAATCTACGAAGCGGCAAATAAAGCCAAAGTTTATGTACTCCTCGAAGCCGCCGTAGGAGGAGGTATTCCCATTGTAGAACCATTGAAACAATCTTTAGGTGCAAACCGTTTTGAAAATATTATTGGAATCGTTAACGGTACAACTAACTATATTCTGACTCAAATGACTCAAAATGGAGTGGACTTTGAGGAAGTATTAAAAGAAGCCCAAGCATTAGGCTACGCAGAAGCTGATCCCACCGCCGATGTAGGGGGGTTAGATGCGGCAGACAAAATCTCGATTTTAGCCTCCTTAGCCTTTGGCGGTAAAGTCAAACGGGAAGATGTCTATTGTGAAGGAATCACAAAAATTACCAGCAGTGACATTAGCTATGCTGAAAAATTGGGCTTTGTGATCAAACTTTTAGCCATCGCCCATAAATTACCCCAAAGTGAACCCGAAAAATTACAGCTAAGAGTGCATCCTACATTTGTGCCGAAATCTCATCCTTTAGCAAACATTAACGGAGTCAATAACGCCATTTTAGTCGAAGGGCAACCATTAGGACAAGTCATGTTTTATGGACCGGGGGCAGGATCAGGACCCACAGCTAGTGCCGTAGTAGCTGATATAATGAACATTGTGGGAGTTCTTTACAGTAACAACAAAGCCGAAAAGCTCGATCCTTTGTTAAGTTGTTCCCCTCAAAACTATTGTCTGGTTAGCCCCATAGAAGACGTTTACACCCGTTTTTATACCCGTTTCCTTTGTGCTGATGTACCGGGGGTAATTGGACATTTAGGCATGGCTTTTGGCGAACACGATGTTAGTTTAGAGTCAGTAGTACAAATTGGCTTTCAAGGCGAATTAGCAGAAATTGTAGTTGTCACCCATAAAGTGAGAGAAGGTAACTTTAGAAGTGCGATCGAAGAGATACAAAGTTTAAACGCCATTAAAAACATTCCTAGCATTATCAGAGTCTTGTAAAATTGTAGGGTGGGCATTGCCCACCAACTCCACTTACCTTTTCCCTATCTTCATCAGTAAACTTAAATGTAAACTAGCTTACCATATCGTAATGTAGTAACATTAATAGAACTTACGCATTGACAAATAACTCAAAAAATGTCTGACTAATATTTAGTATCTTTTGATACATTTTATTGATGTCACCATTTAATTTCGTCCATTAATATTGACAAAACTACTGTTAATGACTAAAGCCCTCGGAGTTAGCACTCAACCCCTCCGAAATTGGGATAAAACAGGAAAAATTAGCACCATTAGAACTCCCACAGGACTCAGGAGATATGATCTTATTACCTACTCAAACTTAGATGCGTTCTAGCTTATAATATTTAAGACTATTTATTAGATTCCTCATGTTAACTGTTACAGAAGTAGAAAAAATTATCCTCGATTTAGTTAAACCTATCACCGATATTGAATTTGTCTCTCTACATGACGCAACAAATCGGATTTTAGCTGAAGATATTACTTCCCCTCTGGATTTTCCATCTGAGGATAATTCTGCTATGGATGGTTATGCGGTTAAATATAAGGATGTCTTAGGCGCAACCCCAAATAAACCTGTGCCTTTAAGAATTGTTGAAGAAATCCCCGCAGGATATTGCCCTCAAAAAATTATCCATGAGGGAGAAACCGCTAGAATCTTTACAGGTGGAATTTTACCCCAAGGGGCTGATTCGATCGTAATCCAAGAGGATACTAAACGCAATCTCGATCGAGTGTTGATTTTTTCACCCACAAATTTACATAACTTCGTAAGACATAAAGGTTCTTTTTATCAAGCAGGAGATGTGTTGCTATCCGCAGGGATGAAGATAAATCCTCCTGAAATGGCTATTTTAGCTACAGCACAATGTTTGCAAGTACCAGTATTTCGATCGAGCGTCATTGGGATTCTCTCCACAGGCAATGAATTAATTACCCCTGATAAACCGTTACAAAAAGGGCAAATTATCGACTCGAATCAGTATCTTTTAGCAAGTTTTATCCAACAAAATGGCGGTATTCCTTTACCTTTGGGCATTATTCCCGATGATGAAATTGCCTTAGAAAAAGCCATCTCTCAAGCCTTAGAAAAAGCCGATTGGGTGATTTCTACGGGGGGGGTATCGGTGGGAGAATATGATTATGTGGATAAAGTCTTAACTAAGTTGGGGGGTGAGATTAAGGTTAAAAAAGTGGCGATGAAACCGGGTAAACCTTTAACAGTGGCAACTTTTGGCGATAAGTTATATTTCGGCATTCCGGGGAATCCTGTTTCTACGATGGTGACTTGTTGGCGTTTACTGCAAACCGCTTTACATAAGTTATCAGGTAATCGTTATTATACCCCCAGTTCGATCGTGCGAGGTATCACTCGTAATCATTTGCGTAGTGACGGCAATCGAGAAACTTATTTATGGGGTAACGTGAAGCTAATGGAGGGATATTATCAATTTACCACAGCTAAAGGTTCTCACAGTTCAGGAAACTTAGTTAATTTAAGAGGCGTTAATGCTTTGGCAATTATCCCTATCGGTACAAACTTAATCGAAATCGGTGATGATGTGCAAATTCTCCTTGTTTAATAGAGAATGAATAAGTGCCTTTATCTTCAGGAGATAATGGTTTGAAAATATAATGATATAAGATAAATAGATTATCAGGAATATAAATATATGACTTTTAGTGAAGTTGTTGAATCGGTTAAAAATTTATCGACAGATGAAAAAGAACAAATTAAATCACTTATTGAACATTATTTAATAGAGGAAAAAAGAGAAGAAATTTATCAAAATTATCTCCTTAGTCAACAGAGACAAAAAGAAGATAAATTAAATTTTTCTTCAGATATAAATGAATTAAAGGAAATCGGCTATTAGAAAATAAGTTCAAAAACAAACTAGAAATTTTTATAAATAATCCTTTTGATTCTCGATTAAAAACTCATAAATTATCAGGAAAAATCAAAGATTTATGGAGTTTTAGTATTGAGTATAATCAAAGAGTAATTTTTTACTTTGTAGATGAAAATAAAGCGATTTTTATTGATATAGGTAATCATGATCAAGTTTATTAAAATGAGTGCGATTTGGTGAAAATGAGGAGAATGATATTCTGCCCCTACGATACACTGTAGGGGTTGAACACTGTTCAACCCATCTCCATCCATAACTCATTTTCCTCATTCAATCTATGGATAATTCTAATTTCCTTTCAATTTAAGCAACCTTTTCTTTTAAAATACTAGGTATTGGTAAAGTTTCTCCTGATAGTTGATAATCCTCAATTAACAATTCTAAAACTTCGATAGCATTTTGGAAGACTTACTCATAAGTATCACCATGAGTGCGCCATTGTTGCCCTTCAAAATCAGGAAACCCAACTAAGTAACAGTTATCAATATCAGACCATTGAATAATCATTTTATATTTTAAATTATCCATTTTTTTCTCTTTTTTTTACTTCTTTTATGGCTTTTAAAATATGAAAAGCTCATGAAGACAGGAATTAAAAAGCAACTTAAATTTATCTGTGTACTTCACAAATATCAGAATTGCTATATCTTTATTAATTGAGTAAGTATTTTAGCTACTTTAGTGTCTAAATCTTCAATTAAAGAATGATGAGGAATATTTAATTTTTCTAAAATTTCTGCAAATTTCATAAATCCATTTTCTGCTCTTAATTCTACCCAATTAACTCCTAAAATATCCGCTTGTTCTTTGTTTAAATTAGATAGTTTATCTGCAACAAAAACATTGGTTTCTCTGGCAAAAATTGCATCGGCACTTTCTGGATTTCCTTTCCCCATCAATTTAACTTCACAACGATAATAGTTTTCATTATTTATTAAATAAAAATCAACTTCTCTCATACTTTCAGGAATATTAGTTTGATCAAAATGAAGCAAAGGAACATCAAATAAATAACATAAAGAAGCCATTAAATATTTTTCTACTTTTTTCCCCGCCGTACTCCATAATCCGCCCCTTAAAGCTGCCCTTTTTACCGCTAAAGTATTAATAACAATTAGACTTTCATTTATATTCAAATCAACGCTAACACCCCTAAATTTAATAGTGAGAGTTAAATCAATCTCATTTTCATTCTCTATTAAGTTACTAATTGATTCATATAAAACGTCATAATGTTCATTAGAAGCATTTATAACTATTTGTTTAGAGGCTGAATTATACATATTAGTAATGGTTTTTGTATTTAAACCAGAATTAATAGCTATTTCCTTTGACGTTAATTTCGGATCTAAAAAATAGTTTTTATACCAATCTTGAGTTAAATCTTTATTTTTGAGTTTAGCATCAACAATTTGTTTAAAAAATTCTATAGCAAACTGTAAAAATTCAGCATTGATTAAAGCAATAACTTCTATTCTATAGTCCTGTCCTTTTATTAAACGCTTAATAATATTTTTGATAACTTGATCTGTTAACGTCATTTTTTTAGAAAGAAATATTTTGAAATTCAGTGAAAGTTAAAAATTTTGTTTTTCTCTTTTGAAATAAAGAAGGAGTGGATTCTTGACTTTGAATATAATTAAAATATTCTACATTTTGTTCTGTTAAGAAAAATAGTCTATCTAATGCTTTAGCTACTTTTCCAACAGTACCACTACCACCAAAAGGATCAAAAACCAAATCTCCCTTATAAGAATAATATTGTATCACTTTGCGACAAAGTTCTTGAGGAAAAACTGCTGAATGTACTTTATCAAAACATGGATCAATTTTCCAAACGTTAGATGTTTCATAATCTCCAGTAACTTTACTCTCTGTTACAATTTCCTCTGAATATTGTCTAATATTCCAATCTAATAATTTAGTTGTTTCTTTTCGATAAACCATTAAATATTCCGTTACTGGATTAGGCTTATACCCTAATGGTTTTTTATGTTGCATAAATCCACCAATTCTATTTTTGACGCTAGTTTCAGGTTTTAACCAAATAATATCATCGATAAATTCCCAACCATTTTTAACTAAATAATAATGAAGATCAAACGGAATACCATATCTTTTACTACTATGCGCTCGACTTATTCTAGGGATAATAATAGGCGATGTATTAACAATTAAAAATCTACCTTCTTTTGTTGTGCGATGAATTTGTTGAAAAACTTGATTTAAAAATTCTAAATAAGATTCATAACTAGGATAGATAGAATAATCTCTCGCATTATAATAAGGTGGAGAAGTAAAGGTTAAATGAAAACTATCATCTGGTACATATTCTAATACTTTTAAAACATCTCCATTAACAACTACATTTTTAAGAAATTCATAAGTTTTAGTATGAGGTAATTTACTTTTATTATTGTCTTCGGTAGAAAAATATTTTTTATATATGGCAGTCCTTACCATTTCATTAGGATGATTAATTAATTTTTTTAGTTCTTGAGATACTTTTTTAATGTCATCAAAAATAATCAAGCTACGGATTGCTTGACATACAATTTTTGGATCTTCATCTTCTAAAATAGATAAAAGAAAATCAACGTTTTTTAAATCTCTTTGTCTTCCTATTGTTGAAATTATTTCTCTCTTAACAATAGTTTCTTTTTCCTCTTGGAAAAGTTTTTTAAAATAATCTAAATTATATTTATAAGCTAATTTACCAATAGTTTTTATTACATTAACTCTTACTTGTTTATTAGGATGATTTAATAAATTAAATAAAAATTTACCATCAAAGTCTGAAGGTAGTTTTCCTAAATTTTCCAGAATAAAATTAATTGTTGATACATCATTTTGTTGAGAAATTAAATTACCTATTTCATTACTATTTTCAATTTTTAAACTAGAAATTAACTCTTTACTAATGATCATAAGTTGATTTATATTGCTTAGTACCAAATTTGATTGTAGCTTATTTTCTGATAACGACAAAAATCAACATTATCGCAATTCTCCTATTTATGAGGTACAGAGAAAACGAGAACATTTTATTTCATTTATCGTCAGTATTTCGAGAATATGTAAAAACAAAAAGAATTATGGAAGCAAATTAATTGGGATTTGCAGAAAAAGGCTTTTGATGAGGGTGGGCAGAATATTATTCTGCCCCTACGATATACTGTAAAGATTGAAAACTCCTTATTCCTCTAGCACCATAATATCTAATTTTTAACTTGTCCATTTTATTTCTATGACTCAAATTCAATCAGCTTTTACCCTTTTTATCAGTTTATTAGTGGAAGCAATGCCTTTTCTTTTGATGGGGGTATTGTTATCCAGTAGTTTAATTTTCTTTTTAGATGAAAGTACATTCATTCCCAAGTTACCGAAAAACCCCTTTTTAGGCGCGATTATTGGCAGTATCTTCGGTTTCTTTTTCCCCGTGTGTGAATGCGGAAATGTGCCAGTTGCTCGAAGATTTCTCTTAAAAGGTTTACCGACATCCGTTGCTGTTTCCTTTTTACTCGCCGCACCAACTATCAATCCGATCGTACTGTGGTCAACTTATGTTGCATTTAGAGGACAACCTCAAATAGTCTGGTTAAGGGTAATTTTTTCCCTGATTATTGCTATTACTATGGGTTGTCTCTTTAGTTTACAACGTGATCCTCGTCCTTTACTTAAACCTTTGTTGGCAAAAAGATTAACGGCTTTAATGGAGGATGCCCAAAGGAAAGAGGCGAAAACAGAGGAAGCGAAAGAATATAGTTTATTACAAAGTGGTAGTTTTATTTTAGGTAGTGGTGGAAAACCGATAAAAATGGATGATAATTTATTAAAAAATCAGGATAAAAAAAATTCTCAAATGGTTTTCTGGCAAAAGTTTAATTTGTTTATTAATAATGTTCAAGTTGAGTTAAGGGAGTTAGGGGGAGTCTTAATTTTAGGGAGTTCGATCGCAGCTATTATACAAGTTTTTGTGCCTAGAGAAATTATTTTAAATTTAGGACAAGACCCCATTACTTCTATTGTTGCTATGATGATTTTAGCCGCAGTAGTTTCTATTTGTTCGACTGTTGATTCATTTTTTGTGTTGTCTTTTGCCTCCACTTTTACCACCGCTTCTTTAGTCGCTTTTTTGGTTTTTGGACCTATGATTGATATAAAAGCTATGGGACTTATGTTGTCTATTTTTAAGCCAAGAATGATCTTTTATTTAATGGCGATCGTAGCTCAATTAACCTTTGTCTTTACTTTATCCTATAGCTATTTTTATTAATTTATCATCAAGATTAGCTCTAAATTTTAGGTTTAATTTTAATCACTTATTTAACATTATATAAACAAATTTATCATAACTTATTCAATAAAATGAATACTCTCAAATATAAAGAAAATTGGTATAGTTATCTTGATATAATAGCTCTTGTTTCATGGTCATTATTACTGTTTAAATATTGGTTCAATGGAGAACTTTATTTATTAATTCATCCCAACTATTTTTTATTAGTATTAGCTACCAGTTTATTATTATTTATCCTTTCGATCGCGCGGATTATTCAAGAATTTGAGAAATTAAAAAACAGAGAAAATACTAACGAAAATAACGATAATCAACATACTAATTTATTGCCCAAAGGATGGGCAAGTAGTCTCTTAGTTTTAGTAGCTATTTTTGGGTTAATTACTCAACCCATAGCATTAACCAGTGAAACCGCTATTCAAAGAGGTGTCGGTGATACTTTACCCCCTACCACCCTCGAAACGCAATCTTTTCTCAATCAAACCCCTCCAGAGAATCGATCGTTGATAGAATGGGTTAGAACTCTTAATGCCTATCCTGAGCCTGATAATTATACAGGACAAAAAGCCAACATTACTGGTTTTGTGGTGCATTTAGACAGTTTACCCGATAATTATATCTATTTATCCCGTTTTGTTCTCACCTGTTGCGCCGTAGATGCCTACCCTGTAGGGATTCCTGTCGAGTTATCAAAATCCCGTGACGAATACCCTCCTGATACTTGGTTAGAAATTCAAGGGGCAATGAAAACAGAAACCTTGCTTTCTTTAGAATCTTCATCTCCACAACGAGAAAAACGCCAATTAGTATTACAAGCAGGAGAGGTTAAAGTGATTTCCACTCCTCCTAATCCCTATGCTTATTAATAATCAATAAATTTGTAGGTTGGGTTAGTGGTAACGTAACCCAACAATTAGTAATTCCTGAAATTAGGCATAAGTGAAATCATGGAGAAAATATCAAAAATTAATCTAACTTTATTCCTGTTCAAATTTAACTTTTTTATATAATTCTTTTAAACTTATATCAAGCTCGATCGAACCTAATTGTATAATAGAGTTTTCTCCTCGATAATCTTTTAATAACCACTCATTTTGAGAAGTTTTTTTAAATTGTTTGACATAATATTGATATTGATCAACTAAAATATATTCTTGGAAAGTTGCAAGAGTGCGGTAACTATCAAATTTATCATTTTGATCATAATCTTTAGTAGAATTAGATAAAATTTCCACAATTAACAAAGGATTAATAACAGTATTTTTGCCTTTTCCTTCATAAATCGCTTCTCCTTTTATTACCATGACATCAGGATAAGTATAACGATTATATTC
This sequence comes from Geminocystis sp. CENA526, assembly GCF_050753365.1. Taxonomy (NCBI): domain Bacteria; kingdom Bacillati; phylum Cyanobacteriota; class Cyanophyceae; order Chroococcales; family Geminocystaceae; genus Geminocystis; species Geminocystis sp. CENA526. Next base: position 18,868 of record NZ_JBLZFY010000040.1, on the reverse strand, counting down.
TTCAATCCATAAACGCACATCTCCTATATAAATTTGATAGTCTTTATCTTCTAAAAATGATAATAAAATACTTGCCATTTTTAAAGCTAAAATATTGTGATTAGTTGTACCTCCTGTCATTTTGATAATTTCTCCATTATGGTATTCGTATTTTTCCTCTGATTTTTCTTCTAAAATTAAGTATTCTTCACGGCTATAAACTTTTTTTGCTTCGAGTTTTATTGGCGTTGCTAAATTCATATTATTTTCTTCATTATTTATTGATTTTTTATTCCATGATAAGCCTTAAAAACATCTAAAAATTTTGTAGGATGGGCAAAATTTTCCCACCCTAATACTTTGCAATTATTATTAATATAAAACTATCTGTTATCTCTCTATTAAGTCCAATTTTGTTGGGTTACACTATCGCTAACCCAACCTACAATTTTACGAAGCGACGGCGGAGGCATTGGTTTTGGCAAAAATCATTCTTCCTGCGGAAGTTTGCAAGGCGGAGGTGACTATAACTCTCATTTCCTCTCCTACACGACCATTTGCTTCTTCTACTACCACCATTGTACCATCTTCTAAGTAACCAATTCCTTGACTTGGTTCTTTTCCATGTTTAAGAATTTTTAAGTCAATATAGTCTCCGGGTAGGTAAATTGGACGCACAGCTTGTGCTAAATCGTTAACGTTAAGTATTTCGATTTTTTGTAAACTGGCTACTTTACTCAGGTTAAAGTCATTGGTGATCAGCATAGCATTAATGTCATGGGCAAGATGCAATAATTTTGCGTCAACAGTTGTCACATCCTCATAGATTTCGGGATGAATAACGATCGTATCAGGGTAGGTTTCCTGCATCTGGTTTAAGATGTCTAATCCTCGTCTGCCTCTGACTCTTTTTTGATCATTTGTCGCATCTGCTAATTGTTGCAATTCGTTTAAGATAAACTGGGGGATTAAAATTTGCCCTTCAAGAAAACCTGTGGCTAAAAGTTGTTGAATCCTGCCGTCAATGATACAGCTAGTATCAAGAATTTTGGTTGCAACGGGTTTTAATGTGCCTTCGGCGACTAACATGGATTCGATACTGTTGGGGTTAATCAGTCTTAAGAATGTGCGCCCGTGCGCATCGGCTAAAGATACTCCTAATACGGCAAACATGACGCTTCCTAATATTGCCATCATGGGTTTAATGAAGCTAAAGTTACCGGGGATGGGTAATAAGAAAATGGGGGCTAACATTAAGTTGGCTAAGAGTAAGCCTATCACTAAACCGATGGCTCTGGTGATAATAACTTCTATGGGGGTTTTGCGGATTCTTTGTTCTAATCTTCTGTAGGTAGTTTGTGCTACTAATCCTAATGCCAATCCGATGATGGAAGCGAATCCCGCCGCTAACCATCTCAATGCCTGAATATTGGATATTTGATTTTGTATATCATCGGGTAAAATTTCAATAAGATCAAAACCGACTCCTGCAAACGCTAGGACAAAAATACTAATAATAATAATGTCAATCATAAAATTCGATCCTCGTTTTGGATACAGATATTGTCTATTATAATCTTTCGATCGATCCTCATCTGTTAAGTAAGGTTAAGTAAAATCTATTTTAACTTTTTTCGTTTTGAATTGTTTTATGGCTAATTAAACTAGGTTTGATCGTGTTCGATCGTTGTGATAAAATCAGGAAAAACTATATATATAACAAATTTATATGAATCTTGCAATTATTGGCAGTGTGCTATTAGGAATTTTATTATTGATAATGACGGTATTGTTTATTTTTCGGATTATTTTAACGTGGTATCCCAACGTCAATTTAACAGAATTTCCCTATAAACTAGCTTATCTACCCACTGAACCATTTTTAGCACCTACACGGAAAATCATTCAACCTTTAGGAGGAATTGATATTACTCCTGTTGTCTGGTTAGGCATTATAACCCTATTAAGAGAAGTATTATTAGGACAACAAGGTTTAATTACTCTAGCCATTAGACACAACACTATCACCTAAATTGGTCAAAAAAATCATACATCACAAATTATTAGACATCGACCTAAATAAAAAATTAAATTAATTTAGATATTGAAATCGTTAAATTAATATAGTTTATCGTTATTTTCGATAGGGTAAAAATAATTATTGGAGAAGTCTATTGTATTCATATTGGATAAAAAAACAAGAACTAAGTTAATATTTGAACATCGGGATATTGTAAGATTTTCTGATCTGCGGTTAATAAAGGATAATTGTACACTTTCGCAGTTGCTACAATTAATTGATCTGCTGGATCTTTATGAAAATTAATTAATTGAGTTGATTGAACAATAATAGGAATATTTAAAGGTATTAATTCAACATTTTGATAAGCTAATGCTTGATTTAACCACTCTTGAACAGGTATATTAAAAGCAAGTTTTTGGTTTTCAACTAATTTGGCAATTTCCCAACAAGAAATAATACTAACACCTAATCCCTGATAACGATAATTTTCGATTAATTGTTGCTGATTATCAGTTAATCGAGGACTTTGTTCAGTCCACCAAATCCAAATATGAGTGTCTAAAAGAATCATGATAAAACATCCCAATCCTCAATAGATGTACAGGGTTCAAAAGGATCATGATAGTAAATTACAGAATTTTTTAAAGGAAAATTATTATCTGAATTAATCGCTATATTAATAGCTGATTTTTGATGTTTAAAATTTTCGATTTGATTTAAAATATTTGTTAATAAAAAGTCTGGCAATGTATCTATTTCAGCGATAATCTTGTCTTTAACGTTCATGATTCTATGTCCTTTTTGATTTAATAATAAACACTAATAACTTTTTTTGTTATACAAGACTAATTGTCACAAAATAACCGTTTGAGTTTAACCTAACACCAGCTACCTGACACCTTTTTTCTAATATCTAACACCTTATTCTTTTTGTTATGCTACACGGCAACAGCTAAAGAAGCTATAGCATCAGGGATGGTGTCGGAGGGGGCGTTAAATTCCCCTGTGATAACATATTCTAAACGCAATTTTAAGAAGGTAATCCACTGTTTATTTAAGGAAACAACGGCGGCGGCAGGTTGAGGGCATTTTGCTTTAATTTCTTTAAATTCAGGCGCATCTAAGAAGGCTGGTTGTTTGATAAACCAAAAGTCTATTTCTTTATTTTTCTCTTTATAGTCACGATGTTTTTCGTCTAGGATTTCGTGTAGGTTTTCGCTATCACTGGTTAAAAATTTTTCACTTGCTACAAGATAATAATAAGTTGTCATAATTCAGTTTGATTATTGATAGAAATAATTTTTGTTATAGTCGATCGACCATTATAACTTAATTGAGCTTGTAACTTTTAATTAATACTTGTTGATATTTATTTTTTAATGATTGACTTATGGTCAATAATATGTTATTTTCATACGGAGTCCATAACCAAGATAAGATAGGCTTTATAGTGAAATCAACTCAAAAATATTCCCTATTTTCATCAATTATTTATAATACTCAATGCCGAAAAATCTATGAATACAATACATTTCTTTTCTTAAATACACGCTTATATTATGAATAGTTGGTTAATAATTGGTTATGGAAATACTTTAAGAAATGATGACGGAGTAGGGCAAATCATTGCACAAACCATAGAAAAATCTAGTTTTTTAAATGTAAAATGTATTTATCAACATCAGTTAACACCAGAATTAGTAGAAAATATTAAACTATTTCAGAATGTTATATTTATTGATGCTAGTGTGGAAAGTTTAAAAGTTGATGTGATAAATTTACCTCGTTTTAATATTAATAATTATGCTGAATATGGACATTATTGTAATCCCGAATATCTGTTATATTTAACTAAATTAATCTATAATGAATCTCCTAAAAGTTATTTAATCACTATTCCGATCGAAAATATTGATTTAGGAGAAAATTTATCTCCTTTAGCTAAAAAAGGGATGGAAAAAGCCGTAAAAATAATTACAGAAATGATTTTTTAAATATCCTTAAAAAAATGCACGAAATTGGCATCATGGAAGAAACTCTCAATCTTGCTATTGACTATGCTATGAGAGAAAATGCTCAAGAAATTACAGAAATTACTATGGCTATCGGTAAAATGTCGGGGGTTATACCTTCGGCTTTAGAATTTGCCTTTGATGTCATTAAACAAAGTTCGATCGATCGGTATCCTTCTATAATTCAGAAGAATATGAGCTTAAAAATAGAGTTATTACCGATTATTTGTTACTGTGATTCTTGTCAAGAAAATTTTAATCCTGATGAATGGATTTTTCAATGTCCCCAATGTCATCAGTTTAGTAATAAGATAATTCAAGGTAAAGAAATTAAGTTGACATCTTTGAAAATTTCTTAAACTGTAATTTAAACAAAATTTAACTTGATGATTGAGAAATCTTTACCTTTTCTTAACTTTAACAGGATAATCTTATGGTTAACTCATGTCAATCAAATTCATTACTATGCTTTTAACCTATCCTTCTTCTCAGAATTTTACAACTCAAGGTCAAAAAACGGAAAGAAGATTGCACTTTTATGAAAAAGGAGAGGAGATTCCCCTGATTAGTCAGGGGGTTTGGCAGGTTAATAAGGGAGTAGTACAATTATTGAAAATCAATACTCAAGGAGAAGAAACCCTTTTAGGGTGGGTGCATTCCGATAATTTTTTTGGTTTATGGTTTACCGCTTTAGACAGTTTTCAAGCTAAATCCTTGTCAGATGTTTATTTACAATGGCACTCAATTACCGAAATAGAAAAAAATGCCCTGTTAGCTCAAAAAATGCTTTCTCAAGTTATTAAACGCATTCAACAAAGTGAAGAATTGTTAGCCATTGCAGGAATGAGAAAAGTAGAAGATAAGTTGATAAAATTATTAAAACTTTTAGCTAAAGAAATTGGTGAACATCATCATTTAGGTATTAGATTAAAAGTTAGACTGACTCATCAAAATCTTGCTAATTCGATTGGAACTACAAGAGTAACTATTACTAGATTATTAGGAGATTTACAAAAGCAAGGATTTATTTGTTTTGATAGTACTAGACATATTGTGATAACTAATAAGTAGGAGTTGCTGAAAAAGTATAGGGAATAAAAGATAATGATGAAGTTCGGTAATCGGTAATAAGTAATTGGTAATTTACTGTAATGTAATATTAGTATTTTGTTTTTTTATCTAGTTTTTGAGTAAAATTGCTAAAAATACTCACTTTTTTGCTCAAACTTAACCTTTATGTTAACGAAAACTCCTCGATATGCAGTCATTAATGCCGATGATTTTGGTTACTCTGACTCGGTAAATGAGGCTATTATTACTGCTTATCATCAAGGTATTTTAACTAACACCAGTTTAATGGTGACGGCTGACAAGGCGGATTCGGCGGTGAAGTTAGCGAAGGAAAATCTTGGTTTAGGAGTTGGTTTACATCTGGTGTTGTGTTGTGGAAAATCGGCTTTATCTCCCTCTCAAATTCCTCATCTAGTCGATAAACAAGGTAACTTTAACCATAGCGCTTCGATCGCAGGACTTAAATATCAATTTATACCGTCTGCTAAACAAGAATTGAAACAGGAAATTAAAGCCCAATTAGACTTATTTCAGGCGACGGGTTTACCTTTATCTCATGTGGATGGTCATTTACATTTACACACTCATCCTTTAGTTTTAAATATATTAGCAGAATTAGCTCCCGAATATGGTATCAAATTTGTGCGTCTTCCCTATGAAGAATTGAATCTTACTCTTAAACTTGATTCTAGTAATTTACTCTTAAAAACAGTCTATTCGATCGTATTCCGTCAATTAAGAAAATATGGTGAAAAATTATTCAACAAATCTGGGGTTAAATATTTAGAGAAAATATATGGATTATTACAAACAGGTAAAATGAGTGAATCCTATTTATTAGGGTTAATTCCTCAAATTGAAGGGAATATTATCGAAATTTACTCTCATCCTCAATCTGTTACTGAGGATATAGAATTACAGGGATTGTGTAGTCAACAGGTAAAATATCTGTTAAGCTCAAGGGGTTTTGAATTGGTAAACTATCATCAGTTAGGGGAGAAATTATCGGGGTGTTAAATGCGTTAATCTTGTTTGTCTTGGTTATCACTCAGGTTTTAGGAGATGTGTGTCTGAGTCATGCCATGAAAATTTATGGAGAGATTACTTCTTTTTCCCCTTCGGCAATTTTCGAGATTCTCTACTATTTAGCTACTTCTTCATGGTTTTATCTGGCGTTGGCTAGTTTAACTATTTCTTGGTTTCTCTATATGTTTTGTGTTTCCAAGATGGATTTAAGCTATGTTTTACCGATTCACGCTTCTAGTTATATTTGCAATGCTTTAATGGCTTGGTTAATCCTTCAGGAAACCGTTACTCCTATTCGATGGTTTGCCACTGGAGTTATTTCCATCGGTGTTTTTATTGTGGGTTATGCCCAATATCGTCGAGACAAGATAGCGAAAAATTTGGCTTCTTCCCTTGAAAATCCGCAACCTGAAGCATCTAAAATTTTGGTTTCCCTTCCTTTTGCTAATTTTTTACCGATGATGTGGTTAGGGGTTATTCTCATGGTGGTTGCTGATAGTATGGGAGATTTGTTAAACGCAAGGGGGATGCGACAGATTAAACCTCTTACCTCCATCTCTGTTAAAAATCTGGTGGCATGGATTGCTCAAATTTTTACTAATCTATCCGTCTTAACGGGTATTTTATGTCAATCGATCGCGCTGTTGTTATTTATTTCTCTACTCAGTTGGGATGATTTAAGTATCATTCGCCCTGCTAGTGCTATTAGTTATATCATTACTTTAATTTCTGCTAAATATATCCTACATGAAAAGATCGATCGAGGTCGATTTATCGGTATTTGTTGGATTTTGGGCGGAGTTGTTACGCTTTCTTTTAGTTAGGGGAAGAATTAGGAATCAAGAATTAATAAGTATTGGTGATTTGTTGGTGAGGTTGGGCTTGATATATTAAGCCCCTACATTCATTCACTATTAACAATATCAATCATTGATTATTCTATTGACAAAAATTGTGATTCTGATATAATTGTTTTTCACCTTTGATAAATAATGAAGATTTATTAAGAAAAATGAATAAATATGTCTCGATCGAACCTCAAAAATTAACACTTAGTCCCCCTTAAAACGAAATAATCTCTTTAACTCTTCAAATTAATCAAAGAGAATCAGTATCATAGAGAAAAATCTATGGAAAACTCTACATCATAGATTGAAATAACAATAACACCCAAATATTAAATTGTATCAGGAGGATATTTTTTTGAATATAGCAACCATGAAAACACAATGGTTTTCTAATACGAGAGCCGATATATTAGCAGGTGCAGTGGTAGGATTAGCACTCATACCAGAAGCGATTTCCTTTTCCATTATCGCAGGAGTTGATCCCAAAGTGGGTTTATACGCCTCTTTTATCATTGCGATTATCACCGCTTTTATGGGGGGAAGAAGTGGCTCAATTTCCGCCGCTACTGGGGCGATGGCTTTATTAATGGTGGATTTAGTCAAAAATCATGGTTTACAGTATCTTTTAGTGGCAACAATTTTAACAGGTATCTTACAGGTTGCCTTCGGATTTTTGAAACTTGCCCGTCAAATGCGCTATGTACCAAGGGCGGTGATGTTAGGTTATATTAATGCTTTAGCCGTTTTAATCTTTTTAGCACAATTACCTCACCTTGATCCGAAGAAAATTGCGGAATATTCTCAATATGGGCTAGTTTATGTAATTACCCTCTTATCTTTGGCGATTATCTACATATTGCCCCGTTTTACCAAAGTTATCCCCTCTCCATTAGTCGCTTTATTCGTGATGACGAATGCAACTATCTTTTTCAAATTAGATGTGCCAATGGTGGGAGACATGGGGCAATTACCCGCTACTTTACCGATATTTCTTTTACCTCAAGTGCCTTTCAATTTAGAGACTTTACAAATAGTTTTACCCTATTCTCTCACCTTAGCGGTGGTGGGTTTGTTGGCTTCATTTTTAACGGCTTCTTTAGTGGATGAATTAACGGATACATCTAGCGACAAAAATCAAGAAGCAAAAGGGCAAGGTATGGCTAATATTGTGACAGGATTTTTCGGGGGCATGGCAGGATGTGGCATGATTGGGCAATCTGTCATCAATGTAGAATCAGGAGGCAGAGGCAGACTTTCTACTTTTTGTGCTGGTATCTTCCTTTTAATTGCCATTTTAGCTTTACAAGATTGGGTAAAACAAATGCCTATGGCTACTTTAGTAGCTATTATGATTATGGTATCGATCGGTACATTTCGTTGGGCATCTTTACTTAAGATGAAACGTATCCCCCGCAATGAAAATATGGTGATGTTAACAACCATGACAATTATTATTTTGACTCGCAATTTTGCCTTTGGAGTAGCTGTGGGAGTTATTTTAAGTACGATCTTTTTTACCCGTAAAATTGCTAAGTTAGTAACGGTAGAAAAAATTTTACAAGAAGATGGTACTCATCGTATCTATAATGTTCATGGACAAATATTTTTTGTATCGAAGGAAGATTTATTAGAGGAGTTTGATTTTCGAGAAAAAGTTGCTAGAATCACCATTAATTTAACTCATGCTCATATTTGGGATCAAGGTGCTGTTGCTATTATTGATCAAATTATCCTCAAATTCCGCCGTCAAGGTATAAATGTCGAATTAATTGGTTTAAACGAAGCTAGTCAAACTCTCTTTGAAAGATTAGCCATATCATCTAATCGCTCATTGACAGAGTAAATGGGGGTTGCTGAAAAAGTCTTTTGATGAAGATAGGGAAGAGCGGATTTGGGAAAAGGGAAAAGGGAATAAGTAATAAAAATCAAAGTTTTGGGGCTTTGTATGAATATATAGCAATTCTCGTTTTGATGAGGTACAAAAATTGTCGTTGAAAGACGAGAGGCAATAAAAAATGTACCTCATAATTAATAGTTTTGATTCTTAGAATCAGAAAACCTTATTTAGTGTTTTTCGAGGATACCTGAGAATTAAAAACTATAAAATAAACCTTTTTGATGCCTAATTTGAACAGTTTTTTATAACTAGCAACTTAGGTTATTTACTATTTACTATTTACTATTTACTATTTACTATTTACTATTTACTATTTACTATTCACTATTCACTATTCACTATTTACTATTTACTATTTACTATTTACTGATTATGGTTCGATAAGTGAACGTTTACCCCATCTTGGATCGGAATTAGTTTGAATTAAGATATAACCAGCAACTGCTTTAATATCCTCTTCGGTGTAATTACGAATTTCAGGCCATAAATCAGGGCGTTCGGTGCTTAAATGATATAAAGAAATATCTTCTTCACCATCATAACTGGTAGGGTTTTTAATATAATCAACTAAACCCAATAAATTATCTCGTGCTGGTAGGGCATTCGCCAAAGCCTCTTTACTTAAACCCACGTTAGGATTAGTTTTGGTTTTACCTTGAAGGTGACACTGGGCGCAGTTATCAATAAATAATTTTGAGCCAAGTTGTGCTTCTTTGTTGGATAAAGTAACAGATACACCATCCTCATTTAAAGGTATGGTACGAATTTCTTCACTTAAACTAAGAGCATTGGCACTTCCGGCAAAAGACTGCCACGCAAAAACGACTCCTGCCACTAATATTAAAAAAACTTTTTTCAACATAATTCTAAAACAAATATTTTTTTTGATATTTTGATATTTTGTTAGGGTTTCAGATTATACCCTAATTATTTTCTCTCAAAATTGCTTCATATTTAAGGAATTATTGTAAAGTTTTGTTAATCATTATGATTTAATCTGTGAAGTGCGTAGTCGAATCATCCCACACCTGTTTAATTATTTTTTCTTGAAAACAAGGAGTGGGGCTTATCGCCAATTAAGCTAAAGAATAACTATTTTGTGTTTTAGCAGAACTAGGAATATACTTGTTAACAATAGGGTTTAAGTGATCAAAATGAGACTTTTTAGAAAAAATATCATTTGCTTTGATAAAACGAGCATATTCCCGTTCAGAATGATTATCATACTCAGTTAAAAGAATAATGGGAGTTTCTTGAAAACAAGAAGTTGAACGTAAAAACTTACAAACACTATATCCATCAATCGTTGGCATATGGGTATCGAGGAAAATCAACTGTGGTTGTGTATCTAACAATTTTCCCATGCCAGACATAGGCTCAGAAATTCCTAATATTTTATGATCTAATTTTTCTAAAAATCCTCCTAATTTGGACATAAATAAAGAGCAATCATCTATGACAGCAATCAAAGACTGTTTCATATATCCTGAGACTTGTTCAGAGGATTTTCCAAGGCTATTAACGGACTGCATAACAGATTCTGAGTAACTCATGATAATATCGTTAGGATCATTATTTTAATGACTTTATACTATAGCAAGATTATTAAGAAAATGTGGAGAAAATGTGGAGAAACAATTTTTTGTCATTAATTTTTGATAAAATCATCGAGACTTCTGGAAAAAAAGATGATTCTTCTACTTCTCGTCCTAATCAATTATGTCTAAAAAAAGGTATCAGGTATCGGGTAGCTGGTATTAGGTTAAATTCAAACTGAAAATTATTTTCTATTAATTTGGCATAACTACTATAGAAGAGTCACTTTTCTTAAACCAACTTAAACTAATTAATAGGAGAAGTCTAATGAATGTTGCTTTGAGAGAGAATCAAATTTTGTACTTGTGCAATGGCAGGATTTAACTCATAAAGACGTTGAAAAGGATTGTTTAAAAAGGCTTCTTGTTCTTGTTTAATCATGGCTACATCTTGACGTACTAAACCATCGAGTAAACCTTTAGCTGTGCCAAAAAGGCTATTTTTGAGAAAACGGCGAAATTTCACGGGTAATTTATGTAAGTTATGGAAGGCTTCTAAGGAGGTAAAATGGACTAGATAAGCCTTTGTCGTAGTTTCGTTAATGGGACAAAATAAACAGTAAATTTTGAAGTCTTTACCTAAAGTTGAACGCCAATGAGGATATACATAGCTTACGGTTAATGGTTCGGGATGTAAACGCCGTAAGGAGGGAAAAAATAACTGTGAAATTGACCATATTTTATCGATACGATAATAACTTTGGGCATCGTATAACGCCTCTACTCGATCGAACTCTGTAGTAATATCCTTTAAGGATGCGCAAGCCCATGCTTGATAATTGTCGTGTAGATGCCCATGGTACATATCCATCAAATTTTCAATGAGAAAGGAAAAATGCCCCGGACAATCGATCGAGGTCATACTGCCGATATAATTAAGATGATGCCATTCTGGTAATCCCATGGGTTGTACTTTTTGGGCTTCTCCATCTCCTGCAAATAACCAGATAAAACCATCCAATTCTTGCACGGGATAACGTTTTAATTGACAACTAGGCAACTTTTGTTTTTCGGTGAGGTAGGGTACAAAAGAGCATTTCCCCTCACCATCAAAACGCCAACCATGATAAGCGCATTCAATATCATTGCCCACAATTTGACCATCACTTAATTTTACTTGACGGTGAGGACATCGATCGTCCAAAGCCTGAATTTCGCCTTTTTCGTTGCGAAACAACACAATACTTTTATGCCAAAGAGTAACTCCTAGGGGTTGTTTTTTTACCTCCTCACTACTTGCTACCACATACCAATGATTAAGATTAATACCGCAAGTGCGAATATTTGGTTTAACGTCTAATTGTCCCATAGAAAATAGTGAATAGTTAATAGTGAATAATGAATAATGAATAATGAATAATAATTTATTTAAAATTAATTTAACCATAGTTTATCTCAATTACAAATACTATTCCCTTTTCCCTTTTCCCTACCTTCATCGAGAATTTTATATGGAACTGAGGTTCTGATAAGATAAAGTTAGTCAAACTGATAATTTAACTTAAATACTTGTTTGTGATTAAGTCCTATATAATAGTTGTCATTGTGAAAAACAAAATTATTAACGTCAACACATTGATTTGAGAAACAATTTAATTAATACTCTGATCAATCATAAATAATATATTTTAGGAGCATCAATTATGACTGAAAATTGGGAAAATCCACAAGAAAATGAGCAATCTAACCAATCAGCTCTCAAATTAGCTAATGAATCTAGTTTATTTTATGGTAATAATCGCCCGATCGAACCTAGACATTTAGAAATTGCTAACACCTATACTACTGTTGGTAGTTTAAGACCTATTACAAAAAGTGGTTTAGACATTAAAAGTATGCTCACTTTATCAGGTTCTCGTCCTATTGTTTCTAGTAATCTGAAAATTAGTCAAGAGTTTAAAGTCATGGGTAATCGTCCTGTAGCTTCTAATCAAATTGACGATGTTCTACTTTTAATGGGATATTTAGACTAATTTATAACAATTAAGAATGAAGAATTAGGAATTAGGAATTATTATCGATTATATTTATAATTTTACTACCGTAGAACAGGCATCTTGCCTGATGTCTGTACTCAGTTTAACTCACAATTTTAAACTCATAACTTTTTTCACTATTGTAACTTTTGCAATTCTTGAGTCATTAACATCTTGACTCGTTGATATTCTTCTATTATTTGAGGTATGATCACAGTGGATACAGCTATATCTTGTTTAGCGATCGAAGCTTCTACTTGTTTAGATAACTCCGCTAATTTTGTTGCCCCTAAACTGGCACTACTAGATTTAAGGGTATGGGCATTCATCTTAATTTCTGAAAGGTTTTGAGTTTGTAAAGCATCGATTAAACCTTGAATTAATTTTGGACTATCTTCTAAGTAAGCATTAATTAATTCTGCGAACACTTCAGAAAATTCCTCTTCTCCAATCATTTCTCTTAATTCTAGGATTACTTGTTGATTTAACACAGCCATACTTTTTTGCGATTCGGATTGTCTATGATCAATTATCTCTGACATGGAGTTATTTTTCTGAATATTTTTTAATTTTTCCACTAATTTTTCTACTCTCACAGGTTTTGAGAGATAATCATTCATTCCTGCCGTTAAACATACTTCTCGATCGCCTTCCATCGCATTGGCAGTCATGGCTATAATATAAGGGGCATTACCTTGAAAATTACCGTAGGGAGTTTCCCAAAGGGTACGAATTTGACGGGTAGCAGTTAAACCATCCATTTCAGGCATTTGGACATCCATCAAGATTAAATCGTATGATTGACGGCGCAAGGTTTCTAGCACTTCTAAACCATTAGCTACCACATCAGCGCGATAACCTAAGCGTTTGAGAATATTAGTAATGACTTTTTGATTAACTATGTTGTCTTCGGCGATGAGAATTTTTAAGGGGGCAATACTAGCAATATTATCATAGGGAGAAGCACTTAAAAGAGTCTCCACTGTTTTGAAATTATTGCCCATATCTTCACGGCAAATTCTCGTCAAAATTTCCGATAGCTGAGATTGTTTTAACGGTTTACTTAAAGTGGCACTCCAATCCACTTGTTTGATATAATCTTGTAGTTCAAAGTTGCCCATAGAACTTAACAAAATTAAGGGTAAATTTTTATAGGTAGGTAAAAGACGAATTTGTTTAGCTAAAGTAACACCATCCATAGAAGGCATCTGCATATCTAAAATAGCTAAGTCTAAAGGTTGTTGATTTTTCAGTAACGCTAAAGTCGATCGACCCGAAGAAGTTAAAATGGTTTCCATGCCTAAATTATTGCATTGAATCATCAACACTTGACGATTAGTGTCATTGTCATCCACAATCAAAACTTTTTTCCCCTTCAAAATTTCAGGATTAGGAGGATTTGCCGTAGCGAAAAGATTAGATACATTAGTCTTAATGGTAAAACAAAACATCGAGCCGGGGTCATTTAAACGAGAAGAAACCATCCAATCAGGAGGATAATTACCCACCACATTGCCTTTACTTTCTACCCACATTCTTCCTCCCATCATTTCCACCAAACGCTGACAAATAGCTAATCCTAACCCTGTACCGCCGTAATTGCGAGTGGTAGAAGCATCCACCTGAGAAAAAGCCTTAAACAGTCTATCCATACGACTGGCAGGAATACCAATACCCGTATCTTTCACGGTGAAAATTAATTCATACTCCGTAACATGATCATTGATTTGGGTGGTTTTGTAAATACCAACGGATAAAACAATTTCCCCTGTTTTGGTGAATTTAATGCTATTACTGAGTAAATTAACTAAAATTTGTCTTAATCGGGTGACATCTCCATTAACAGTAGGGGGAATTTCGTTAGGGATAAAATAAATTAACTCCAAGTTTTTACTCAAGGCTTTTGGTGCTAATAAATCTAAAGATTCTTCTACCACCGTATGAATAGGAAGGGGTTGATATTCTAACTCTAGTTTGCCTGATTCGATTTTAGAAAAGTCGAGAATGTCATTGATAATAGTTAATAAAGTATCTCCGCTAGTACGGATAATTTCCGCAAATTCTTTTTGTTCGTCATTCAACTGTGTGTCTAATAATAACCCCGTCATGCCTATAACTGCATTCATAGGAGTACGGATTTCGTGACTCATAGTCGCCAAAAATTCACTTTTTGCCCGATTGGCGCTTTCGGCTTCTTCTTTTGCCCGTTGTAAATCTTGCTCTACTTTAATTTTCTCAGTAATATCGGTAATTGTACCCACTAAACGATAAGGTTTTCCTGTGTCATCAATGTCTTGATTGCCTTTGGCTAAAATCCAGATATATTCACCGTCACTATTTCGTACTCGATGAATATTTTGATATAAATTGGTTTTTCCTGATAAATAAGAATGAATATCTTGTAAATTTTTTTCTAAATCATCATCATGAATATGATCAAACCAAGTATTAATATTAGAAGGTAAGAGATTATTTTCATAACCTAAAATCCGCATCCATGTAGGAGAATAATAAACTTTATTACTGTTTAAATCCCAATCCCAAATACCATCATTTGTACCTGAAATGGCTAATTCATAGCGTTCATCTTTTTCTCTTAATAATTTTTCTATCTGTTTTTTTTCTTCTATTTCTGCTTCTAATTTTTGAGTATTTAACTTTAATTCTTGAGTCCTTTCTTCAACTTTTTGAGCTAAATTTTCCCTTGAATCTTTTAATTCTCTAAATTTTTCCTGTAATGCAATTATCATCGATCGATAATTTTCTGCTAACAATTCGATTTCTTTAATGAGAGTTTTTTCCCAAGTAAAAATCAGATTATCTGTGATATTATTAGGCACATTGCTGGTAATAATCGCTAATTTATTGATGGGTTTTACCAACTTTTTACTCATTTTGTCAGTCAGGAAAAAAGCAATAATAATAAGAATATATACAGCAGTTAAAGCATTAATATAGTCTATTTGCAATTCTGTAATGTAGGGTTTAGGTTGGATTTTAGCGAAAATTTTCCAAGAAAGATTGTCACTAATCATAATTTTCTTGACATAAAAAGACTGACTCCATCTAGTCATAGTTGGCATACCTTTATTAATAGGTAGCCATTGAAAAATATTAGTATTTTCTTCTTTATTAAGTACTTTAATTTTATATTTACTTTCATCAATATTAACGACATTACTTCCTACATTATTAGTAGTAATAATTTGATTTTGACTATCTAAAATAGAGACAATAGTGTTATTCTCAATTTGATATAATGTAAGGAAGTCTTGAAGTTTAGAACTATTAATAGTAGCGATAACTTTTCCCATAATTTGATTATTTTTAACTATAGGATAAATCAGATTAATATGGGGAATCAATGATCCTTTATTAATATGAATATCTGTTACAACAAATTGATTAGTTTGTTTTAGTTTTTCTATATATTTTAAATGGGATGCAATAAAATTTTCTTGAGAAATAAAAAGGGCAGAAGCAATAACATTATTATTTTTATCTATCACATATAAATCTTCAAAATCACTGAACATATTTTTTACTGTTAGCAGTTGATTTTCTAATAATTCTCTATTATTAATGTCTAAAGAGGCAATTTGTTGTAAAGCAAGACGGCGATTATCATACCAAGTTATTAGGTTCGATCGCCAATGATCGATGGTATAATTGAGTTTTTCGATAATAACCGACTCAATATCATCAATTTTATTATAGGTATTAGCGATCGTAATAGTTAAAATAGGAATTAAAATTAAACTAATAAATATGTTAAATAAATTCTGCTCAAAGGATATTACTATTTTTTTATCAGGTAATTTTAAAACTTTGCTTAAAGGAAGATAACTAATTATTAAGACAGAAATTAAACTGTTAAAAATACTATTGACTGACTGTTTTAATACTATTAAAATAACAGATAATATAGGCATTTTTAATATACTTAAGTAAAAGATAAAAATGAGAGGACACCCGATTATTGTCCAGTAAAAAATCGTAGTGATAATTAAGTTTTTATTTCTATTTTTCCAAAAGTAACCAACAAAAATTGCCTCTAAAGTATAGACAATTATGGCGTAGGGATGTCCCCATAATATTAATGTGTAACTTGCAGAGATAATTCCACTAATTATGCCCCATAAATTGCCATAGAAATAGAAAATTATCCACACAAAAATAGTTCCAAATAAAAAGTCCACCCCAAAAAATAAGGGCAATTTAAAATAATTGCCTAAAAAGGACAATATTACTAAAATTAATAATGGAAGACTGATTTTTGTCTTACTTTCCATAATTAGAAAAAAATAATTAGGGGTTGTTCAAAAAGTATTTTTATGAAACTATAATATCTCAAAAAATGCTAAGTTTTTTATCAAAATTACTAAAACTTTACATTATAAGTGTTAATTTTGTTGATCTCAATTATTGATTTTTATAGCTTTGTGACTCCTAACAGACTGTAATTAATAATTTCGATCGATCTCAATACTGATTCTATCAATTTTGTTATCAAAAAAGTTAAAAGCGAAAAGAGTGTCAATATCAATATTGAAAAGATTTTTTATTGGCTTGTAGTAAGGGCTTCAGCCCTTTTTTACCAATTATGATCGAAGTGTTTTTGGGAAAGCGCCTAAAGTTCATCTAAATTAATCCCTAATTCTCTTAGTTTAGCTTCTAATTTATCCGCTCTTTGTTTTTCCTCACTATAACTGGAAAATCGATCGCCGTTGGGATGAAATATAATTAATTCAGGTTGTGCTAATTGAAAACGGATACCTAAACGGGGGCTTTCCCAACCGTCTATATCTTCAATCATTTCTAATATCTGATCCTTTCGCATAAAACCTGTCAAATTATTACTGTCTGGATCATAAATGTAATATTCTTCTACTCCATAGTGTTGATAAAACAAGAGTTTGTTATACATTTCCCGTGATGTGTTGCCGGGGGAGAGAATTTCAAAGACAACTTGAGGGGCAATGTTATCTTCTTTCCACTGTTGATATGAACCACGCTCTCCTTTTTTTCTACCAAAGACTACCATAACATCTGGAGCGACTCGTTTTTGATTATTTCCTTCTATGGGATACCAAAGTAAATCCCCTGCAACAAATACTTGAGGATTATCGGTAAATAACCAATCTAAGTTAGTTTTAATGGTGGTAATCCAACGAAATTGAAGGGTATTGTCTGCCATAGGTTTACCGTCACTGTCAGGATAGATAATTTCTGGGGTGTTGGTTTTTTCGAGTTGTGCAACCATATTATTTCAGATTCGATCGAACTATTAATGATTTTTATGATAACAATATCCACCATGTCACTGTTAAACTATTACTCTTGTATTGAGTAACGATTTCGATCGAACCTTTATTCAGTTTGAAAAATATTTTGAATCATTTGTTTTTCTAAACTCAGCGCGATCGAGCTTAATTCTACCACTTCCGAAGGAGATAAACGCCACCCCAACGCCCCAATATTTTCTCTAGCTTGAGTCAAATTTTTTGCACCCGGAATGGGTATTGTACCCTGACAAATACACCAATTTATGGCTACTTGTGCCATAGTTTTACCATTGTCTTTGGCAATAACTTCGAGGGTTTGTAATAATGGTTTAATTTTTGGTAATAATTCCTTGAATAAGCCTTTTCTCGGACCTGATGGCAAATTTGTCAAATCTTGGTATTTACCTGTCAAAATGCCCAAAGTAAGGGGACTATAGGCAATAATTTTTATATCCAACTCATCACATAATTCTTTTAATCCCAACTTCACAAACGGATAGGTAGAAAGCAAGGAATATTGCACTTGAAGGGTACTAATTTTGACACCTTTTTCCTTTAAATAGTCATAAGCTCGTTGTAGATTTTTTGCACCATAATTAGATAAACCAATAGCTTTCACCGCTTTTTGATGGTACAACTGAGCTAACCCCGTTAATAAGGGTTTTTCCTGCCAAGGAAGATATTTAGCAGGAGACCAGTGCATTTGCACTAAGTCGATCGATCTCCCCAGTCTTTGTGCAGATTTTTGGGAGGCTTTTATCATGGATTGAGGAGTTAACCGCCAAGGATAAACCGCTAGTTTTGTGGCGATCGAAATTTCATCTTGATGATCACCTTGGTATTCTTGACTAAACTTACCTAAGAGAGTTTCACTGCGTCCATTTAATTTACCCGTACCGTAGGAGTCTCCCGTATCGAACCAAGTAACTCCTTGAGACACAAGAAGATTAAAAACCTGTTGTAATTCTTGATCCATATTAGGATCATAACCCCAAAGGAAGCGATTTCCCCAAGCCCAAGTTCCGCATCCCATAGGGGATAAAAATAAATCTTCTGCTACTTTAATTTTTGATTCGATCATATCTTTGATAAGAGAGAGGGGGATAAGAAGATAAGAGGAGAGGGGGAGAGGGGGATAAGAGGAGAGGGGGAGAGG
>NZ_JBLZFY010000039.1:0-35250 GCF_050753365.1 Geminocystis sp. CENA526 | reverse complement strand
AAAAAAAAATTAAGACTTAGGAATGAGGATTTAATAAAATATAAAAGTTTATTTTAAGAGATTGCTTCAGGTTGCTTCGTTGCCTCGCAACGCTACGCGCCTCACCGCAATGACAATCCAACTTAACTAAATTATTTAATTTCCATTCCTTAGATGTAAACTAGCTTACTCAGGTACATCAAAAAAATGAGTAAAACAATATCGAAAAAATCCTTTAAACGAGTTCTAATGGTGGATTATGATG
Source organism: Geminocystis sp. CENA526 (assembly GCF_050753365.1). Taxonomy (NCBI): domain Bacteria; kingdom Bacillati; phylum Cyanobacteriota; class Cyanophyceae; order Chroococcales; family Geminocystaceae; genus Geminocystis; species Geminocystis sp. CENA526. Next base: position 35,006 of record NZ_JBLZFY010000039.1, on the reverse strand, counting down.
GAGTGTTGATTATCAATAGCTTGGGGTTTTCCTTCCCTATCAATAGCACCAAATAGCTTAAAATATTGATTCACATGGGGTGGTAATTCAGGAAAGTCGAAAGTCTTATCTCCGTGCGCTATATCTGCCCATAAATTTTTTAATTGGGGTGCGTATGTTTGCGCTTCTGGGAAGGGTAAATTAAGAGGAGGAGAGGTTAACATTTTTATCATAAAGGGAAACGATCGATCGGCTGTCCACTGTTTAGAAAAATCTGCTAAATTTTCTACCTCTGGTAGTTGGTTGATATGATGGGATTCGATCGAAAGTTGATTATCCTTCAATTCTAAGATACGGTAAGGATGAGGATAGGTAATTAATGAACCAGTAGTAATTTCATAAATGCCCTTATAGGTAGAAATATCTTGAATGTGTAGATGTCCAGTAAAAATGAATTTTACTTGATATTTGTCCAAAATTTCCAAAAGTCGAGAAGCATTATCCAACATATACCGACACCCCAACACATGATTAGATTGATCAGGTAAATGCTCAATCACGTTATGATGAATCATCACAAAAACTAGCTTATCCCTAAGCCGACTCAAGGTATCTTCTAACCAAATAAATTGACTTTCCGTCAGACAACCTAACTGTTTTCCTTCCTCGTCAAAATGATTCGAGTTTAACGCCACTAACTGCAATCCCTCCGCTAAGGCACAAGTATAGTCGAAACTCTCAGGATTTTCATAACCAAATTGTTGATAATAATAAGGGAAATCTTGAAAGGCGATCGAACTTTTGTTACCCTTTAAACTAGGCACATCGTGATTACCCGGAATCACATAAACAGGATAAGATAAAGTCTCTAATTTTGTCTTTAACCATTGATGATTAACTATTTCACCATCTTGAGTTAAATCCCCCGGTAATAACAAAAAATCAAGATTAAGGGTGTTTAAATGTTGTAAAACTACTTCTAAGGCTGGTATGCTGAATTGAGTTAAGTGAAAACGGTTAGCATTATTGTCGATGGTTTCAGGTAAAGCTATATGTAAATCACTGGCGATGGCAAAACGTACATTCATCTTTCCTTAATGATCACTCCTTGATGTCAAGGAATATCTTAACATAGTCTAACGGAAACGAATTTTGACAAAAATTAATATCTGCTGATTTTTGATGATGCTAACATTATTAGTATAATCTTGAAGACGAATGGAGACGTTATGTTTAAAAAAGCTCTATTTCCGGGGAAATATATTCAAGGTGTCGGTGCAATTCAGGAATTACCCTCTCTAATTCAGCTATTTGGTAAACAAGGATTAATCCTTGCATCCCCCATTACCTACGAGAAAATTCTTCCTAATTCTGGCATCGATTTTCAGAAACACTCTTTGCTACTCGAAAAATTTAGGGGAGAATGTTGTGAAGAAGAATTATCCCGATTGGCAATGATTATCGCAGACAAAAAAGTCGATGTTATTGTCGGTATGGGAGGAGGAAAAACCATTGACACCGCTAAAATTATAGCCGATCGATCGCATATTCCTGTACTAATTGTACCCACGATCGCCTCTACCGATGCCCCTTGTAGTGGTTGTGCGGTGTTATATTCACAGGAAGGTATTTTTGAGTCGGTTTATTATCAAAAGTCAAATCCCGCAGTGGTTTTAGTCGATACAGAAATTATTGCCCACGCACCTGTACGTTTTTTAGTCGCAGGAATGGGAGATGCCTTAGCAACTTGGTTTGAAGCCAAATCCTGTAATGTCACCCAATCTGAAAACGCCTGTGGAGGACTTAGTACCCTAACAGGACTTAATCTTGCTAAATTATGTTATGATACCTTAATGGAATATGGTTTAAACGCCAAGATTGAAGCTGAAAGACATATTATTACCTCCGCCTTAGAGCATATTATCGAGGCAAATATCCTCCTAAGTGGCATCGGCTTTGAAAGCGGTGGTTTAGCAACCGCACACTCTATTCATAACGGATTAACGGCTTTACCCGAAACCCACAATTTCTATCATGGAGAAAAAGTAGCCTTTGGGGTGTTAGCAGGACTTCAACTTACTGATGCTTCCCCCGAAGAATCTAATACGGTATTTTCTTTCTGTGAAAAAGTTGGTTTACCCACCACTCTAGCCGATATTGGACTCAAAAATGTCACCCATGCTCAACTGATGCTTGTGGCAGAAAAAGCCTGTATTCAGGGAGAGGGAATTCATCACGAAGCTGGTGAAATAACCCCAAATAAAGTTCTTGAAGCCATTTTAGCGGCAGATGCTCTAGGAGAATACCGAAAAACAGCAAATAAACATTAGAGTTGTTGCAAAACTAAAATTACAATGGATTTTGATTAGAAAATAACTAAATTATCGGAGGAATAAATTGGGTAGAGTAAGAGTGCGTCAACACGTCAATCCATTAAGTAACAGGTATCAACAATCAATCTTTATCCCAGATTGGAGTCAAGTATATTCTAATCTATCTTTACCCTTTCATCTCGATTTAGGATGTGCAAGGGGGCGTTTTTTATTACAAATGGCACAACAAAATCCCCATAGAAATTATTTAGGGGTAGAAATTCGGGAGGCTTTAGTCACGGAAGCCAACCAGATAAAAGACGAATATAATTTGACAAACCTTTACTATGTTTTTGGTAATATCAATCATTCTTTAACAAATTTATTAGCTTCTTTACCGTCTAATAGTTTAGAATTAGTTACCATACAATTTCCTGATCCTTGGTTTAAGAAAAAGCATCAAAAAAGGAGAGTTGTGCAACCTGAAATAGTGGAAATTTTAGCCCAATTTTTAGCTCCAAAAGGACAAATATTTTTACAATCAGACATCAAAGAAGTAGCCCAAGAAATGCTCGATCGATTCCTCGAAAATCCTCATTTTTCTCCCTTAAAACCAGAAATTTGGCTGGAAGAAAACCCTTTAGAAGTGATGACAGAAAGGGAAATCGCTACGATCAACAAAGGAGAACCGATTTACCGCACAATTTTAAAAGTTACTGATAAAGATAGCAATTAATATTAATAAAAAAGTAAATAAAATTAATAATTTTAATAAATAATTCATCTCATTTAACGGGGATTAACAATACTATTTTTATTAATAAAAATTATCAAAGTTATGGTAATAGTTAGCTAAAATAAAAACTCTTAGAATCTTGACTGAGTATTCGATCGAACTTTCCCTTTATTATATAACTCGATCGAAACCCCCTTGTCATTGCGAGGCACGAAGCAATCCCCAAAACCTCGATCGCACTAACTTTAAAGAAATTACCATATCTTGTTCAAGTTATCAACGCCCGATAAAGGAAATAATTAACGGTAAAAGGGGTTTTTTCCCATTACCGCTTTATGTTTAACCAAATTCAATTAACTATTATTTTTTGGTAATAAAAATCTCCAACTATCAGGCTCAAATGGTTTACCTTTTAACATTCTATTCCAATAGAGCCAAGGTAAAACATATTTTTTCACAAACCACATACTTCCTCTTTCTTGAGTTGGGTCCAAAGGAAAACTAGGTAACGGTTGTTTGTTATAATCAAATTCTGCCATGATGGTTTTTCCATAACCTGTAATCAGAGGGCAACAAGCGTAACCGTTATATTTGTCTTGGGGTGTCTTTTTATTCATCAAGGCTAAAAGATTGGCTACCACTACGGGCGCTTCTTTGCGGATGGCGGCGGCGGTTTTTGAGGTGGGTAAACTGGAAGAATCCCCTAAACCAAAAACGTTACTATATTTTTTGTGCTGACAAGTATATTGATCTACATCCACCCAACCTTGTTCGTTAGCGATCGAACTTTGTTTGATAAAATCGTAGGTAGTCATAGGGGGTGAAACGTGCAACATATCATATTTAATGGTGACAGTATTACCATCTCCCGTAGCAAATACGGCTTCTTTGCTATCCCCTTTGATTTCGATGAGGTTGTGATTATATTTAACATCGATGTTTTTTCGATCGACAATTTTCTCTAGGGGGGTACAATAGGCAGGTACACCGAACATTTTACCCGTAGCGTTACCATAGATAATCTTAGTTTTTTCCCTTACCCCTTGACGAGTGAAGGCTTCTTCCGCTAAATACATAATCTTTTGAGGCGCCCCTGGGCATTTTATCGCCCCAGCAGGAAAGGTAAATAAAGCATTGCCACCCTTAAAATCTTGGATGACTTCCCATGTATAAGGGGCAGTTTCTTTTGTATAATTGGTTGTTACACCATCTTTGCCTAAATACTCTTTTAAGCCTTTGATTTTATCCCAATCGATGGTAATGCCGGGGCAAACTACCAAATACTCATAATTATAGGTTGTACCAGTTTTAGTCGTTACTTGGTTGTTATCCGCATCGATTTTTTCGGCATAATCCTTAATCCATGTAACCCCACGAGGAATCAAATTTTGTTGATGCTTAACGGTATCTTCTAATAAATATTCACCTCCCCCTACCAAAGTCCAAGCAGGTTGATAATAATGGTTTTCTGAAGGCTCAATAATCGCCATTTTTAGGTTAGAATTTTTTGCTTTGAGTTGAGAAGCTACAGTGATTCCTGCGGCACCTCCTCCAATAATTAATACTTGAAAGGATAGATTACTCGTCATATTTCGATCGCAATTTAACTTAACACTTTTTAATAATTATAGTTAGTTTAAGATGTTTATTCTTTTTTAGAGAGATTTTGTTAATATTTCTTTATATAGCAATTCTATCTGATTTGTAAGAATTTTATCCCCCCAACCCCCCTTAAACAAAGGGAGAATTATCGAAAATTTATAAGCTATAACCAATCTAAGTTTACTGATAAAGAGAGCTAAAAGGCAATTATGGAAAAGCCAAGAGTTAATATCAGTCAATAGTTATCAGTATTTTTAACTATTAGCAAAAAATGTAAGTTAAATATGTCTTAGCTTCAGAAATAATTAATTCAAAATCCCTTATTTTATAGATAAATACTGACAATATCAATGGGCAAAAAGTTAAGTAATCGAGAATGAGCTTGGGTATAATAGGCTTTAATTTCAGGTAGGGTAATAGTTTGTTTTTGTTGTAAATACTGTAAAATCTTTTCTTCTTCCCAATTAAATTTATCCTTAGTGACTAAGATTAATCTTTCAAGATTAGATAATTTATCCAGATTTTTTTGCAGATAGTATTTTAAGGGTAAAAATCTGATTTCTTGCTCATAATTAACTTTATTTGTCGAGGTAACAATCACTTTTTCATCGGTTAAAAACTCATTAATATATTCGGTGATAATTTTTGAGAATAGACTATCTTTTTCAATATTATAGCTAGAGATTCGATCGAAGAGAAAAAACCATAAACTCTCAAAATAAGGTAAAGAAATTTTAATATTATGAACATTTTGAGCTATTTTTTGAGGATAGTCAGCATAGCGAAAAAATAACATCATTAAATATCGAGCTTGATGAGGATATTCTTGCCATAATGCCCATAATTTAAGATCATCAATATCTTGTAATGGTTTAATTAATTCGTGGTTTAATTCAGGAAAAACATCACTATCAGGAGTCATAATTAGGAATTAGGAATTAGGGTGTCAATTTTTTATTCTTCATTCTTCATTCTTCATTCTTCATTCTTCATTCTTCATTCATTATCTTGTCATTGCGAGGCACGAAGCAATCTCTTGCGTAAAACTCGATCGATCTTTCATAATAGACAAAATTAGGTTAATATTTTAAACGAAAGATGATTATAGATGGCAGTGTGACTATGGTTAATATTTATTTTGGCTTGTTTTTCCCAGAGTTAACCGATAGTTTGTTTTCGACTCAGGGCATCATGGTAATGTTATTAATCGCCTATGGTGGTGCGATGTGGATGTTTTTAACCAGTGCGCCGAAGGTTTATACTGTCATGGTATCTGATGTCAATATTGCCCGACAATTTTACGAGGAATTACTAGATTTGCCCGTTGCTGATATTCCCCTTCATTATTACTATAACTATGAGCAAAGTTTAGGAGCTAGTACTTTTGATCCTATTTATATGGGTTCGACTCTTAATGATACCATGCCGAAACCTAGCGATGGATTATGGTATCAGTTGAAAAAAAATACCCAATTACATATTATTGGCGGTGCGAGTTTCGGATACAAGGATTGTCAACGTCATGTTTGTTTCGATCGAGAGTGCCTAGACGCACTATTATTAAGGGTACAATCCCGCCGTTTAAGATACAAAATTCGTCAGGAAAAACCCCTCAATTTTTTAGTTAAAGACTACGATAACCGTGTGTTTGAAATGGCAGAAGTGAATAATTAGGTTTACCGAATCTTTTTTATCATTTATATTGTCATTGCGAGGTAACGAAGCAATCTCTTATGTTGAATCCAATAATCAATAAATTTTTTCACGACGACAATGAAAACAACATCTACCTACTGGAATCCCCTCGCTGATTATAATATAGCGATGTGGCAAGAAATTGAAGGTTCAGAAGGTAATTTACATCAATTAACCTTAGCCGAGGATAAAACTACGGGTGACTATACTAGATTAACTCGCTTTGCAGATGGTTATGATACCAGTAAATTTGGAGCAAAAAGCCATGATTATCCCGAAGAAATTTTGATTATTTCTGGCAGATTATATGATGCCGCTTTTGATATATGGTTAGAACAAGGTTACTATGCTAGTCGTCCACCTCAAGAAATTCATGGTCCTTTTAAAGCTGATGGTGAAGTTATTGTACTCGAAATATCCTATCCTAGTCAATCAATTATACTTAACGAGCAATAATTTGACTTTAGTTGAGGGAAGGCAAAAGATAATAGTAAATTGTCACAACAAAGATGATAATTCGATCGAGTTTTTGCTAAAATTTCGGAGAATCCTACTTTTTTTATTCAAAAATACGATCACATAGTGATTGTCTATACAACACAAACTTTTATGAGTAACCTAGTAAAATTGTTAGTAATAAGTAATGGACATGGTGAAGATATTATTGCCCTAAAAGTTATTAACAAAATTAGAGAAATTAATCCTCATATTTCGATCGAATCCTTACCCTTAGTCGGTGAAGGTTTTGCTTATGGAAAAGAAAATATATCCTTGATTGCCCCTGTGAAAAAAATGCCTTCCGGGGGTTTTATTTATATGGATAATAAGCAATTATGGCAAGATGTAAATAATGGTTTAATCGGCTTAACTTTCACTCAATTTAAAGCAGTTAAATCATGGGCAAAACAAGGATATTATATATTAGCAATAGGGGATATTTTACCTCTTTTATTTGCTTGGTTAAGTGGTGCAAATTATGGTTTTATTGGGACTGCTAAATCAGAGTATTATTTACGAGACGAAGATGGTTTTTTGCCAAATATTTCTCAACTCGATCGAACTTTTGGCTCAATCTATTATCCTTGGGAAAAATGGTTGATGAAAAATCAACGCTGTTTTGGTGTTTTCCCTAGAGACTCACTTACGGCAACCTCCCTGCAAAAAGATGGTATCTGTGCCTACGATTTCGGTAATCCCATGATGGATGATTTAACAATCTCCCCTTCTATAGATATAGATAATGATGATTCTCTTAAAATTTTACTCCTCCCTGGCTCAAGATTTCCTGAATGTATAGATAATTGGCTATTGATCCTTAGTGCTATTGATGGTATTATTGATAACGAATCTAGGGATTTAATTTTTGTTAGTGCCATCGCACCCTCTTTAAAGCTCAGTGATTTTACTGATGTCATACAACAAAGAGGATGGCAAAAAAACACAATAAATAAAATAAATTCAGTAAATATACTGATTAACGATCGACATGGAATAGTATTTACTAAAAGAAAGGCAAAATTAATTTTAAGTCAAAACGCTTACGCCCAATGTTTGAACTATTGCGATTTATCTATAGCTATGGCTGGTACAGCAACGGAACAATTTGTAGGATTAGGGAAACCTGTTATTGCCTTTCCGGGTAGTGGAGCGCAGTATAATCGCAAATTTGCCGAAAATCAACTCCGTTTGTTAGGTATTTCTCTACAATTAGTTAACCATCCCCAAGAAGTAGCCGAAAAATTGCAACAGTTATTGTCTCAACCTGATTTATGGCAATCTATAGCCATTAATGGTAAAAAAAGATTAGGAGATAGCGGTGCATCCGAAAGAATAGCTAATTTTATTATCGACAAAATCAACCACTAAATGCACAATAATCAATTATGGACGTTCAAGAATTAATCGAAAGATACCATCGAGGAGAAACCAATTTTCAGAAAGTTGATCTTCATGGACAAATACTAGGTAATCTTAATTTAAGTCGAATCAATCTCAAAGAAGCGGATTTGAGTGATGTTAATTTAGTTGGTTGTGTTTTACCTCAAGTTAATCTGAAGGAAGCCAATCTCACTAATGCTATTATTCAAGGGGATTTAACGGAAAGTAATCTCATTCAAGCCAATTTAACGGGTGTTACTTTAACAGACTCAGATTTAACAGATAGTAGTTTACGCAATGCCATTCTGACACAGGCTAATTTGAGCAATACTATCTTAACTTGTAGCCTTTTACATGATAGTAATTTAAAAAAAGCTAATCTGAGTCATGCCAAAATGGTAAATTGTCTTTTGAGTCGTGCTAATTTAACCGATGCGAATTTACAAGGTGCTAATTTGCAGGGTGCGAATTTAACGAATGCGATTCTGATGAATGCCAATCTTGAGGGGGCAAATTTATCTTTAACTCAGATGAATGGGGTTAACGGTGTCGGTATTAAAGCACCCCACGCCAATTTTAGTCATGCTAATCTAAGTGGTGGTAATTTTGCCAATGGTAATTTTGACACTGCTAATTTTTATGATAGTCTCATGATTTGGAGTAGTCTGAAAATGACTAATTTTTCCCACGCTAATTTATCGGGTGCTAAACTTTCATGGTCTAATTTTACTCGATCGAACTTAACGAAAGCTAATTTACTTAATGCTAATATTACCCAAGTTAATTTTGATCTTGCCATTTTAGAAGATGTGATATTACCCGTCAATAATTAGGGTTTATTGAAAAAGTCTTTTTATGAAGAGAAGTAATAGGTAATAATTTTGAAGTTATTACACCATTGTGTAATATTTGTATTTTGTGTTTTTGTGCTTAGTTTTTGACCAAAATGCACACTTTTTTATTAATTTAACGATGCTCTAAGCCTTGATTTTTATAGCCTTCCCATTTATTGAGCAACTCTTAATTAAGATTTTACAACCCATAGTAGAGGGCTTGTTATATAATCTTTGGTAAAACTAGATTGTCTTATTTGTTGTATAAAAAAGTGAAAAAACGTCATTTGATTAATTTATTTCTCTCTGGGTTAATTACTACTCAGATTGTCACTGTTTCTGATATGGTTAATGCTTCTGTTGTCCATATTACGGAAGGAAAAGAAGTGTTAATGGCACAAAATACTAATGTATTAACTCAAGAACAAATGGCTGAAATCTTGAGTTCGATCGAACAAGCGGAAAAAGGAGAAGATTTAGCCACCCTCGCCTCTTTTTTAAGCCCTTATATTCTTTCTACCATTACGATCGAATCTGGAAATACCACTGTAATTACTTCCTTAAAAGGAAGAAAAGAACATGAGTTTTATCTTACGGAAAGTTTTAAAAGAGTTAAAGAAAGAGAGTATATCAACTCCTATGCCAGTACCAAAATAACAGAAGATGGTCAAATGGCTTCGGTGACAAGAATTAGAGCCACAAATTTAACCACAGAAGAAGGGGAAAAATATCTTTCTGTTAGTACCGATAAAATTCATTTTGCGTTAATTGATAACCAACCTAAAATCATTAATATAGAATCTAAAGGTTGGCTCGAACAACAACTTTAGTGTTACACCTATTTTTTTTGTAATAAATATCATCAAAATCTATGAAATTAAAATTTTTAACTATCGGTTCGATCTTAACTGCTATACTAACAACCATGACAACCTCCGTTAAACCAGCTCAAGCGAGTTTTGGTGATTTCATGTTAGGAGTCGGTACAGCAGCAGGTGTCGGCGCAATTATTCGAGGAAATCAAAGGGCAACACAGGAAAGATATGGACCTGCTACCCCAGAACAAGAGTACTTTCGGGGACGGCAAGACGGTTTTAATGGTTTAAGATACGATAATCCCCGTAATTCCGTTGATTATTCCAGAGGTTTTAACGAGGGTTTAAGAGCAAGACAAGGAAGATAACTAATGAGTAATTAGGAATTAGGAATTAGGAATTAGAAATTATTTATTGTTAATTATTGTTCCATAATGTTAGAAAAATTGGGGGAAATTCCTCGCTGGTTACGTCTTTGTTTTGTTTTTCCTTTATTTTGTTTAAATGGGTTTTTATTAACTCTTTTAATCGATTATTTTCAACCTCTTATTAGCTTCTTAATAATCGCTAGTATTCTCGCTTTTTTACTAGAATTATTAATCGAATTATTAGTCCAAAAAGGTATTAAAAGACCGTTTGCCATCGTCATTGTTTTATTATCAGCTTTATTTGTTTTAATTACCATCACTTTTATTTTAGTTCCCATTCTTAGTCAACAATTAGAAGAACTTTTAATTAGTGCCCCGAAATGGATTGATCAAGCAAATAAATACTTATTATCGGAAATAACTATATTCGATAAATTATCCATTAATATAGACTCGATCATCCAACAAATAACCAACAAAATTTCCAGTATTATTAAAACTGTTGGCGGACAAACTGTTAGTATTTTATTCACCACTATTAATAGTGTTTTAAATGTTTTATTGATTCTGATTTTAACAGTCTTTTTATTAGTGGGAGGAGAACAATTTTGGTTAGGAATTTTTAGTTGGTTTCCTGAACCTTGGCACGAAAAAATCCCTAATTATTTAAGTCAAACTTTTAAAGATTATTTTTTCAGTCGTTTAATTTTAGTGGGGGTTGCCAGTATTGTTAGGGGGGTTATATTTGTGCTGTTAGGTGTACCCTATGCCATTTTATTTGCTTTTGGCATTGGTATCGCTAGTTTAGTACCCCTATTGGGAGGAGTTGTCACCCTTTTAGGTACTTTCTTATTAATTTTTAAAAGCGGTCAATTAGCCCTATTATTCTTCATTACTGCTACTCTTATTGATCAAATAACTGATAATGTTGTAGCCCCTCGTGTTATGGGAGAATTAATTGGTTTAAATCCCGTTTGGTTAATTATTTCCCTTGTAATAGGGGCAAAAATTGGTGGTTTATTAGGCATATTTTTAGCTGTACCTTTAGCTAGTGTCATCAAAAAAATTGTTGATGATTTTCGATCGAACCCTGAGTCAATTAATATAACCGAAATTGAGGCGGAAGAATTAGTAATTGAAACTGAATAATTAATATTTATTCGTTGTCTTTTATTTACCAAAAACGCCCTTGATTTCGATTATTAATCACATTTCCTGTATTATTATTATTAAAAGTAGTGTCAGGACGGAAACTAGATGCTAAAGTAAGGTCTAAATCTCGTCTAGGATCGATCGAAATTAACTCTTGGCTTCGATCGCCACCGAATACCAACCCACCTATAGCACCAATACCAGCACCTCCTAAAACTTCTAAAGGAGTAATGCGTCTATCTCCTGTTACCCCTGAAATGATAGTAGCAGCCCCTGCCCCTGCTAAAGCACCTTGCCAGATAGCATCGGTATTTTTACCCGCAGAAACAGTTTCAGTTGTTGTTATCACTCTGGAAGAAGCATTGATAGGGTATTGATTGCCATTATCAAGGATAAGAGTATTCGCCACAAATCTTGAACCATTACTATCAGGACGAAATTCCCCCAAAATTCTACTGCCCGAAGGAATGATAATTTGATTGTTATTATTTCTGACATTTGTTGTAACTGTCAACACCAAAGCCATAGTTTCTTCTCTGGTGAGTAAAATTTTATTCGCTTCAGTATAGGTTGCAGGAATAGTTGCACCGATATTTAAACCCATTAATTGCCCTTGATTTTGAGTCGGAAAATTGTTATTAGTAGAATTAGGTGTCAAAGGACGATAAGGACCATTATTTTGTTTTGTATGGTTATTTAAAGGTAGTGCCATTTTACTAGAATTATGACGAAATTCTTGAATAGGTTTAGCACTAACCGCAAAGGGAATTAAACTAATGGTACTGGTGGTTAAAGCTAAAGTTAAACCTAATAATTTATGATAATTTTTAACAGTTAAGGATTTCATAATAATTGTTATTTTAATTCTTTGTTATTGATAGTCTTTTTGACGATCGATTTAATTATTTGTTCCTTAAGATTTTTTAGAACAAAATTACTATTTTCCCTCAGTTCGATATAAACCTAAAAAGAAGATATGGTAAGTATTTTCAGTTTTTAACTAGATGAAGCCTACACTATACCGCTAGGTTAATGTTGGTAGTTCACTTCTTAACTGCTTTAAACATACCAAATCGACAAAGCCCAGTACCAAACGCCAAGCGCATTAACAAGATAGTGGGAATTTCTCGTACAGATTTGATGAAACCAGATACCCCAAATTTAATCAATCCAGCAGGTTTAGCTATGCCTTGCCAAATGGAATCTAACCACGAAGGAAGGGTTTGTACTGTCCAATCATCGGTAATTACTTCCCCTTGGGTTAATCCCGTTGCTACTAAAAGTTCCGCAAAGCCTTCTATACTGGAAAAAGCAGGATGTGACCATTGGTCTAATAATTGTTTCATCACGGGTTTTTCCCACCAATTTAAGGGGATGGTTCGATCGTCCCTTTGATTCCAGTCAGCTACAACTAAAATACCATTAGGCTTAAGCACTCGCATTAATTCCCGTGCAAATAAGGCTTTATCTTCCATGTGAGGACCAGCTTCCACAGTCCATACTACATCAAAGCTATTATCAGGAAATGATAAAGATAGGGCATTATCCACTTGAAACTTTGCATTAACGTCAGGGGAGGTTAATTCTTGCGCCCTTTTTACCTGTTGAGGGCTGATTGTAATACCCGTTACAGAAAAACCGTAATCCTTTGCTAAAATGCGACTACTGCCACCGATACCACAACCAACATCTAAAACCGTTGTATTCGATGGTAATTTATCTAAGCCTCCCCATTTCACCATTTCATGGACAAAATCCGCTTTAGCTTGTAAAAAATCTTTTCTGCGAGGAGGTAAGCCATAATGTCCTAAGTGAATATGTTCACCCCAATAAAACTCTAGGATACCGTCTTGAGTCCATTCGTCATAGGAATTGGCGACAGAATCCGTAGTTTGATAACGGCGTGGAGTTAATAAATAGATGATAATTCCTGTTACTATTAGCAAAAAAAAACCCTCTAGGGGTAATAAAATATTCATTTTTGTATATATTCAATAAGGTTTATCGAGAAATGGCTAAAGCCATCACTACAAACTGATATTTTGGTTTGGTTTGTAGTCAGGGTTTTAACCCTATTAACTTAATTGATATTTTCCTTCGGATTCTGGCGCGTCAACCCTAGGTAAACCCATACTATAGTTAAGTACTCTAGCGTTAAGGTTATAACTAATTTCCCCTTTATTTAAGAGATTTCTAATTAAATGTTCTAAATCTGAACCGATACGGCGTAGGTTATAATCGGTTAAGTCTTCTCCGCTATAACTCTCTACTAAGTCATCAAATTTACGATACACTTTTTGCAGTGCTACTTCATCCCAATTAAACTCGTTATCGGGGTCAACGTCAAGGGTTAACACTTGATTGGAGGGAATTAACTCATTTTGCTTGATTTCGGCGGTGTAAATTCTAATATGACGAGTAGTGCATTTGATAAACATAGTTCGATCGAGATAATAATTAATGTGCTGATGATATTGTTTGCTATTTTACCTCAGATTTTGCTTAAAATTGACTTATGATAAGATTTGATTCAAACTAAGTTTAAGATTGCTTCAGATTGCTTCGTTACCTCGCAATGACAGAAATATAACTCAACATATATATCCTTCCTCAAGACAAAAAAGTTTCGTTAATAATTTGATTAAAAACTTTAATATTATTTTGATAATTAGAGACGATCGAAATTAAATAAGTGATTCGATCGAGATTGCGTTTTTGTGGTAAATTATAAGTAAAAATCCCCCGAAATAGTAAACCATACTTTCTTATATTATTATTACGAGCTTGGACATCATTGATATGAAGAATTAAATTACTTTTAGGGAAATTATAACCAAAAGTTACTTGACATTTTTTCGGTTTTTGTCCTTGAATACTCCAGTTATTAGGATTATTAAGGAGAATTTCGTTAATAAATTTTGAGCCATTTTCCTTACCATTTGGTAAAGAAATAAAACGTTTTAAGCTAATTTGTGTTCTAATAAAGTTGTAGTTAATATATTTGCGTAAAAATAGTTTAATTATCTCTGGAAAAACTTTGATACTTTGATTAATTTTTGAGAAAAAAGAAATCTTACCTACCTCAATATTGATAGTGATTCCTGAGTCAAAAATTAGTTGTAATAAATTATTTTTTTTCAAGATAGGTTTAACTAATTGCCAATGAGAAGGAATTATTTTTTTATCCCTAAATTGCTCTATATTAAACTGTAAAGGATGTATCTGAGGACAATATAACGTTACCATGATGTCTTGATAATCGGCAATCTTCAGAGGTTTTTGAGGTTCAAAATTTTTCGGTAAGGGTATTTTCATCTTTCGTTAAGTATTGTAAAGTTAAGATAGCATTTATTTAATTGTAGGAAATTTTAAGATGGCACTTTCTGTTGGTACTAAAGCACCATTATTTACCACCACTGATGATCAAGGTAATACCGTATCTTTATCAGATTTTGCAGGTAAGGTAGTAGTTTTATATTTCTATCCTAAAGATGATACCCCCGGTTGCACCAAAGAAGCTCAAAGTTTCCGAGACAACTATCAAGAGTATCAGGATAAAGAAATTGTGGTTTTAGGGGTTAGCAATGATGATGAGGCTTCCCATAAAATGTTTAAGGAAAAATATGGTTTACCTTTTCAACTTTTAGCTGATACCGATCGAAGTATTACTAAAGCCTACGATGTTGACGGCGGTGGTTATCCTAAACGAGTTACTTATATCATCAATGGCGAAGGGGTTATTAGCCATGTGGATGCACAAGTTAATACTTCTACCCATGCTCAAGATATTTTAACTTCGATCGTCTAAATTTTACCCCCTTTTCACATTAAATTTATCAAAATACAGGTACTTTGCCTGTATTTATTTCGATCGATCTATAAATTATAATTTATACTAAATTCCCCCTTAAATAAAGGGGGGTTAGGGGGGATCATATTCTCACAAATCATAACGAACTGCTATAATCAAATAAACTTAATTGAGTAAATTTTTCTTCTATTTCCGATGTTGTATCTTCTTCATCGGTGATAGCAAATTCACTAATATAATCTCTTACCACTCTCTCG
Organism: Geminocystis sp. CENA526; assembly: GCF_050753365.1. NCBI lineage: Bacteria > Bacillati > Cyanobacteriota > Cyanophyceae > Chroococcales > Geminocystaceae > Geminocystis > Geminocystis sp. CENA526. Next base: position 19,568 of record NZ_JBLZFY010000039.1, on the reverse strand, counting down.
AAAAATAAGGGTGCGGGTAAACTCACCCATTCTTTATTGTGTCCAAAACCATACCGTAAAGACTCCACAAATATCGCTAAATCATCGGGATTATCATTTTCTTGACGTAAAGTCACCACAATTTCTAAAGGATTTGGCGTAGGATAATGATCTATTAAAGGAAGTTTTTTTTCTATTGTACCAATAGTTAAATTAGCACTATTTTTTTTATTTTTATCTTTCTTAAAAGTCTCATTTTCTTGATAACAACTTAATCCTCTTTTATTATCATGTAGAAATTTTTTACCACTAGATAAATAAGTAACACAACCTGTTAAAGAATCAGTTTTTAGTTTGAATAAATCATGCGTTAAACTGGTAGCTGAAGGTATTGTATAATCACAATTTAACTCGTTTTTTGTACGAGTATCATCTAAAGAAGTTTTAGCATATCGTCTCTCTTTTTCTATAATAAAACCGGGGGCAATATCCTGACGAATACGAATAATTCTCGCACCTTTCCAATTAACTTGCATATCTTCATCGAGTTCATTTAAGTGAATATTATCAGGATTAATTCTTACATCAGCCAACCAAGGACAAAGTTTAACACAATTAGAAGAATCAATCAAAATAATCGGATTATTACCATTATTTACTGATTCAGAAATTACCAGATTTAAAAACTCGGCAAAACGCTTTTTTGCCACTATATGATCATTATTATTGTTATTATTATTTGGAACTAATTTAACAGGAGAAAGTTTCGCTACTTCTTTGATGCCATCCACAAAATGATACCAGTTACTCTTTAAGAATTGACCATTTTTATCATAAGCAAAACGTAAATCACAAATTCCCGTTTCCACATTTAAACGACTTGCTATTAATAAATATGTGGGTTTTAAATAACTTTTAACCCTTCCTTTTTCTTGCCTTACAATCGTTATGCCAATTATTTCTTTAGGGCGATTTTCAGCCTCAATTTTACTAAGATAGGTATTAATTTTTTCCTGTACATTATCAATTCTACCAGAGTGCGCTGAGAATAAATCTTTTAAAGCAGATTGTACTCTTTGAAAATAATTATCTAACTTAATTAATCCTTTTTTAGTTCTTTCTATAGGTAATAAAAATTGTACCGCAGAACCTGCTAAACTGGCTAATGCTTGTCGAGTAGAAGGTTTATTGACCTTATCATCATGCTTACCATTATACCATTCATCTGCTAAAATTAAACAAAAAATTTTCTTATTTTGAGTTGCTAATTGTGTCGTATATTTTTTCCATTCTTCAATTCTAGCTTGAGAACGTTCTTTTGCTGTTTTCTCTTTATGTGGTAAATTATCTTTATCACCATGAACATTTTTAGGCAAACGAGTTGTTTCAACTTTAACCTTCTTTCCTAACGTAATTTGAGCAATATTTTCAACAAATTCTGCATCGGTTTTTAAATCATCTTGATAAAAAATAATAAACAGTAATTCATCATTGGGATATAATTTTTCTAAGGCTTGATAATTCCTTTTAATTTCTTCCTCCATTACTAGGAAATTCAGAATAAGAGAGTTTACTTTTTCCTTATTTTTTTTTGTAGATATTTTTGTTTTAAATTCTTGCAATTTTTTATCTAAATCAATATCGATGTTATCTAAAGAAATCTTAAAAGTATCAACAAACTTTTCTAGTAAATTATTTTTTTCTTCCTGACTTAAATGTAAACAATATTCAGGAGTAAATTTTAAAGAATTATTGTTATCTAGTTTTTGTAAAATAGCACTTAATAAAGTAGTGTGATTAATCTGATTATCTGAATCAGGATGTTTTCTCTCTACTGGTTGATACTTTTCAAAATGAATAAAACCAATGGGTTGAAGAATCTTATCAATAGCTTTATAGGCGGTTAATTTATCATATTCTGGCACTCCTGCACCAATATCATGATTATCTTTTTTATCTTGTAAACGATGACGAAAAGTTAAAACTACTTGGGTTTTTTCATTGGATGCTTTACTAATAATATCTTGTCCTGTTTTGAGTTGTGAAGAAAGTTGGAATTTATGGCGTAAAGGTTCAAAATCTTGATCAATATTCCAAGTATATTTATCATTATTCTTTTCAGATTTTACTTTAAATTGAAAGACTTTATCATCATAATTTTCATCAAAAACATAACCATTAATATCTCCCAATCTGTAAGAATTATCAGTTAATTGATAAATCCATCTTCTCTTAGAAACATCAATTTTTAACACTGGTTGATGAAGGGTGGGAAAAGTAACTATTTCTAAGGTAATTACTAAACTAAATTTGCCCTTTTTTCCTTCTATAGAAATAGGAGGAGTCATTAATTCTGTGTAACCGCCCAGAGAATTAGATGAGATAATTCTTTTCATTGTACCACAGTTTTTAAATATCTCTTGTCCTGCAATTTTACGAGCAATATATTCTACTAAATCTTTATACAGTTTTCCTTTTTTTGTATTCCATTCCCAAGGCAATATCTTAAAATTATACGCTTCAATTTTGATCAGATTATTGTTTATTAATAGTTTTTGTAAGTCATCTATTATTGTTAATGAGGATGGATTATTTTTTTTAACATAAGGACGTAAATAATGAGTCGTCCAATTATCAAAAATATTGGTAAAATTTTTATTGATTAATTCTTCATTAATTGAGTCTTCATCATCATAACTTAAATAAGCAAAAGGTTTAATATCTTTTTCTCTGTTTATGTTAATAAATTTTAAATTAATCTCTCTATGTAAATATTCAAGATTATCAAAATAAATTTGTAATAATCCTCTCAAAGAGGCATAGGGTAAATTCTTGTTTTTGTCATGAATTTTTGTCTTGATTAACTCAAATTGTGCTAAGGCTTCTAATGTCCATGATAATGTATAATTTTTTACTTTTACTGCTTCAATTTTATCAGGAATTGTAAAAGCTAAAAAGAAAGAATTAATTTTTATTCCTGTATCGTAAATAGCAGTATAAAATTCTGATTGTGTCGTCATAAAATTCTCCTTCTTTTTCAATATTAGTTACTCTTTATATCATCATAAAAAAATTACCTAATTTAGATAAAATTTTAAGGTACACAAATAATACCATTACCTGCCATTTGACGAATATGTTCATCAAAGGCAAAAACTTGAAAAATATTTAAACGATGTGCCATAACTAAAATAGAACAATCGGTATAACTCCATTTTTTATCATCATACTTACAAAAAGTTTGCCAAATCAGTTGATCTTCTTGATCTGAAATATTAATATAATGATGTTCAGTTCTTAAAATTTGACCGATTTTAATAGAAGCATTAATAGAGATTTTTGTTCTAATCCAAGTTACTGTTTCATCGAATACTGTTTCTAAAATTATCCAACGATAATATTGATGATTTAATACATATTCTTTTGCTATTTTATGATTGCTTTCTGACTTGACAAAAAAGGCAATTAAAGCAGATGTATCCACAATTATTTTTTGCTCCATTTTCTCAAGATATTATATTTATTTTAATATAAAATTTCATCAATATTTTCAGCATAGTTAGTATATATTTTTCCATTGGAATCACTAATTTGAAATTGAGGTTCTGGATTAGTAATCTCTAAACTTCCACAAAGTTCCCAAGTCTTGGTTGTGGTAATATTTAATTCTTCTTTTATAAAATATTCTTCTAAGGCTTTTAACAAAATATCTTTAATAGAATAATTGCTATTTTGTATTTTATTCATTAAGTTTTCAGGAATTTCTACGGTTACTTTATTCATGGAAGTTAAGAGGTAAATTTTGTTTAACAATAATTATATTATTACATATAGTTGTTCCATTTGAGTCATGAAAATACGATACTTTTTTTCAATAAAGAGCTTTTAATTTATAATTCATAATCTTCATCATAATAACTATCAAAATCATCGTTATCATCATCATTATTATAGTTAAATTTTGAAGGATATTTAACGTCTTTAATATTTTGTAATGGTGTTAAAAAAGATTGATATAATTCTTGATAAATTTCCCTTGTTATAGGATCAGGATTATTCATACATTCTTCTAAAATTACACGCATTTTAATTAACATACTACTTCGTTCTGAGTCAACTTTTTCTTTAGCGGAATTTATCGCCCAAGAGGCATCAACAAAAAAGACTTGTACTGGGCAACCGTTACGCATTCCTCGTCCGATTGTTTGTAAAATGTCCACCATTTGATTAGCTGTAAATGCAGTAAATAATGATGGATTTAAACGGGATGCCATAAAGGGTTCTTTTAATAAACGATCGACTTTTTTGCTGATGTCTTTTTTTGCTAATTCCCACTGTTTAATTAAACTATTTAAGTCCTTATTTCGAGTTAATATAAAGTTATCAAAATTTTGGGTTGCTTCTCCAGCTAAACTATATAATAATTGTAGATCATCGATGGTAGGATGGGGACGAGTCAGGAAATAAATTGAACCAATAGAGGCATCTAATTTTCTTTCTCCTTTGGTAAAAACGATGTTAACTCCTCTACCAATAGCTAACATAGGAAAGATTAAAATATCACAGTTTTCATCATCTCCAAATAAAGGACATTGGGCAGTAGTTAAATAATTTTTATTACTGTCTCCTTCATATAAAAAATTAACTAAAGCCTTCGTTTTTTTTCCTATTTCTGGATATTTATGATCGATATATTTTTTTAGGTTTCTAGCTTGTTCATAACTATTAACTATTAAAGCGACTTTTCTTTTAATATTATGCTTTATATCAAATTTATTTATTTGTTTATAAATATGAGAATTATCACCATCTTTTAGTAATTCATCAATCATTTTTTCTAAGTTTCTATTTCTTAATTCTCCTGCACCACTATAACGTAAAGGTACATATCCCCTTTCTCGATCGAATAATGGTAAAAAAGTATATTGACTATTAGTAGAATGTTGTTTTTTTTGCGGTTTTAAGAGATAATTAGGTTTAATTTGCAGATGATATGCGGGACTAAATTCTAAAAAAGACGTGGCTGAAGTCATTAAAACTGCTGGACTTTTTTCCTGATTTTCTGGTTTAAATAACTCGTGAAAATGGTGCATTAACATTCTAGGTGTACCCATTAAAGTTAGGTAAGAAAGTTCGACATTTTTTGCATTCGCACGGGTGGAATTAGCTTTAGAAAAACTATATTTCACCCCCGAAAATGAACCTAAAAGATTCTCTGGAATAATTCTTCTTAAAATATTGCTAGGAGTTGGGTTAATAAGTGATTCTTTTATTAAACCTTCGGCTATCATTCTTCTTGTACCAAAGACAATTTTGAGATAACCTAAAATCATAAAGGTAATGGAAATTAATAGTTTAATGACTTCTTCACTTCCTGCAGGTTTTGATTCGTTAATAAAACAAACAGTTAAAAATAATTCAGTAATATTATTAACAATTTTATCTCTTTTTATAGCTGAATTTTCTGCTAAATATTGACGAAAATAAAGGGTTAATGTATTAAACTTTTGTGATAGTATTTCCCTTTCAATTCCTAAACTTTTAGCAGCAGAATCAATATACTTCCATTCTTGCAAATTTACACCAATACGATCGTCAAAAGCCTGATAAGCCGATTCACGCCAAAAACTTACTTTAGCATTAATTTTATTTTGTCTTTCTAGTAACTCATTTTCTGATAATTCTTCATAGTTTAAATCATCTTTTTCTAAACCATTTAATAAATCACTAATGAGTTGCCAAATAGTTAATAATTGATGTTCATAACGTTTACCAATATGAGATAAAGAAAGATTTTGTAAAGTATGAATTAAAGTATAATTATGTCCTTCAAATTCTGACAAATCTCTGGTATAATTTTGTACATCTCGATCAAATAAATAATAATTTTCACCCTTAGCAAAACGGTTATTAATTGCCTTTAAAATTTTACTGTGAATCGATTTTTCTGAACCTGAAATATTTAAAGTTGCGACTCCAGATTCGTCTAATAAAGACTGTACCCTATCGGCTTCATCAAAGACAAGCACATCAAAAGTACGCGCAATTAATTCAAAATATCGTATTTGTTCATCGATAGCATGAGGAGGAATATCGGTGTCCATCGATAAAACATGACCTACCCAAATGTTAGCATTAATTAGGTCTCTTGGCGCAGTATTTCTTCCGCACATTGTCCATAATGGGCATAAATTTTCTTTAGGTTTTCCTGTTTTTGTTTTGCCTTGTAAAATATTTGCACAAGGTGCTTCCCCAAATTTCCAAAAAGAAGTATCTTGTTTTGTAAAAGCAGGTAAAATGCAGTTTAAACTAAATAATTCTGCTCCTTCAATAGTGTTAGCAAAGCCGTTATTTTCACTAGAAATAGCAATACTTTCTGCTAAATTATTGGCATGACGGCGACGAGTTTCATCGCTATTTCCTACTAACATTCCTACTTTAATTTCATGGAATTTTAGTTGAGTATAATATTGTCTAGCAACTTCGATCGAAGGGAATAAAAATAAGGCTTTATAACCATTATTTCCTAACCATATTGCTATTAACATTAGGATAGTCGTTTTACCACTGCCGGGTAATCCTAATAAGTGTTTAATTCCTTCTAATTCTATTTTATTTGTTGTTTGTAATTTATCCCCTATTTCTGTTGTCATTAAGTCAAAATTTAATCTTTGTAACCAGTTTTCTTGCTTTCTTTCTGGAACTTTTTTTTCTCTTTTATCCATCTCTTGAGCTAATTTTTTTAACTCATCTAAAGAAATAATTATTTTACCTTGAGGATTTCTCTTAATTTGATGAGTTTGACGAGGGTTTAAAGGTATATTTATAGGTTCAATAGGAATGGGATAACCTATATTTTTATCGCCTAAAATTACCGACATTTGTTGAGTAGGATTGGCTACTTTTTTTGAATGTTTATGATAGCCTAATGGTTGATGTAAAATTGCTTTAGCTTGGGTAATTGAAGTATCTTCTAAAAAGTCTATTCTGGCAAAAGTTAAATTTTCAGCATCTATTTTATATACGCCTTGAGTTTGCTTTAAATAATAATGATCATTATAAAGATTAATTCCTTTTCTAATGGAAGATTTCGTGATAAATTCAGGAACAATTTGTCTAGTATTAAAAATTGGTAGTCGATAAGGTTTAAGGATGTCAAGGTCATAAAGACTATTCATACCTGATAAAATAAAAGGGGCATTTTCTAAAGATTTTTCTTTGACAACATCTGACATTAATTCCATTAATATACATAACCAACAAATTCGATCGAACTTAGTAAAAATTCCTTGATTAACTCTCATATTTTCCCTCTTTAATATTGTTAATTACTTGTGAAACGGACATAATTTGTAGAGTAGCTGTAAAATCAGTTTTATCTAATTTTTCTTGTAATTTTTCGATATAATAAGGATGATCTTTAATGATACGATCATTAATAGCAATTATACGAGTTTGATAGTGTTTTAAACCACCAATACGATAATTAAGTTTATGGGCTAAAGAATAAGGACATCGATAAGATTTAGCATCAATACCGATAGTTAAATCATTAATAGAAACATCACATTCATCAGATTGTGGATAAAGTTCGACATTTAAACCCTGTTTTTTAGCAGTATCATAAATCGCTAATTCATCGATGGCAGGTGCAGTCCAATAGGTTAAAATTTGTGGTAAAGCTACTAATAATTCTCCTTTTTTTGGGTCTAATTTTTCTGCTATTTTAGGACTTAAATGACCTTCACATTGCCAAATAGGACATTGACCATTAGAATATTTAGGATTAGCATTAGGACGCATTAATGTGCCACAATAACCACAACGATTAGCTACATTATCGATTAACCAAATATCTGGAACTTCCGTATAAAAATTAAATACATCCCCTGACAAAGAAGTCAAATTATGCTCTTGTAAATAATCATAGAATTTATCTTGACTAATTAAAGAAAAACGTCCTAATAATTCTCTTATTTTAGTATAGGCAAAATGTCGGCGATTTCCTAGTTTTTCAACTGCTTGACATAATTGTAAATAAAGACGGCGTTCGATTAAATTATCTTCCCCAAAGCCTCCATATTTATGAGCAATTTCCCCACAATCTTCTGTGGGAATAACTAATTCTGAATCAATTAAAATTACGTCTTTATAAACAAAATTATCATCTTGAAAAATAGCTAAATTCCACAGTGGATTTTGCAGAGAAAATCTAGCGTTATGCAATACTTCATGAACACAACTAGCTCGATCGAACTTCCCTTCTTCAATGTATAAACGACCTAATTGCCCCATAGCTTGATACAATTCAATGGGTAAGTTATCATCTTGTCTCACAATATCATCTTGACTAGCTAGTAACCTGTTATAAAGATGCAATATTCCTTGTGCCAATAAAACCACTGCATTTTCGGCTTTTTCCGTCTGTTGACGATGATTTTTCACTAGACTATCTGGTAGCCAAGTCGTGGGTTTGCCTTCAATTTCCCCTAAAATTTGCTCTTCTAACACTACATCCGATAATAGTGGTAAAATTTGCTCGATCGAGCTTAAAGTCCAACCTTTTTTCAGTAATAAAATGGTGGCTAAACCTTCTAAAATTTGCCGAAAACCGAACTTTTGTTTTGGCGGTTGGGAAAAAATATTTTTGGAGCGCCATAGTCGCACAGTTCGGACGCTAGGTATTTCTACGGATAACTGAAATTCCCTAATTAAATAATCTAGTTGTTTTGTCAGGGATTCGGCGTTACCTATCCACTGACGTAATGTTTTTAACATTTTTTATTTACAATTTATATTGTTTACACTAAATGATGTAAATAATAGTGTCAAGAGATTTTTACAAAAAGTTACATTAAAAATTTTCATTGGTTCGTAGGGGTTAAACACTGTTCAACCTTTCTAAACCTTTGATTTTAATCGTCTTTAGACTTTTTGAGAATTAAGCTAGTTTGCATTTAAGTTGACTGATGAAGGTAGGCATCGGGGCATCGGCAAAAGGCAACAGGTAAGCGATAAAGTCATGGCAAGGGGTTTAAACCCCTTGTTAATAAAAACGGTAAGTTAAATGCGTCTTAGCTTACAACACTTGTCATTACAAATGATTTAAGTTAGACTTTATGAAAGAATCATGAAAAGAAAATGAGATAAAAATGAAAGTAAATTTGTTCGGAAATAAAAGAGTATGGTTAATTACCGCCATGATAATTTTACTGGCAGGTTGTAATCAAACCACAGAAAATGTAGAAGAAAATGACAAAATTAGGGTAGTTTCTACTAATACGATTATTGCTAATTTAACCGATGAAATTGGGGGTGAAAATATCACAAATATTAGTCTTTTAAAAGCAGGTACTGATCCTCATGTTTACGAACCTGTACCTCAAGATTCGATCGAACTAGAAAAAGCAGATTTAATTTTATATAACGGTTATAATCTTGAACCAAATATCATTAAATTAATTAATTCTTCGGGAGTAACAGGACAATCTTTAGCGGTGGCAGAACAGGTAAAACCCCTTGATTTTGAGTATGAAGGGCAAAAAAAACCTGATCCTCATGTGTGGGGAAATGTGCAAAATACTATAATTATGGTAGAAAGTATTAGGGATAAATTAATCGAAATTGATCCAGAAAATGAAGCTATTTTTCAACAAAATTCAGAGCAATTTATTGCAGAATTAAAAGAGTTAGATTCATGGATAAAAAATCAAATTGCCACTATTCCAGTCAATCAAAGACAACTGATTACTAGCCATGATGCTTTTCAATATTATGCTAGTGCTTATGGTTTAGAAATACCCGGTACATTAATTGGTATTAGTACAGAAGAACAACCTAGCGCCCAGACTGTTAAAAATCTAGTGGAAATCATTAGAAATACGGGAGTGAAAGCCATTTTTGCCGAAACTACCATCAATCCTACTTTAATTAATACCGTTGCTCAAGAAGCAGGAGTTAATATCGCTGAAGGTAAATTATATTCTGATTCTTTAGGGGTGAAAGGGGGTGAAGCGGATACCTATATCAAAATGTTAACTACTAATACCAATTCGATCGTAACTGCTCTAGGAAAATCTGAGTAATTTGGCTTTGAAAAATTACTAGATGATGTTGCAATGACATTCGATCGTTAAAATTGGTAATTGAGCTAAAATTAATAGTAAGATTCATAATAGAGCTTAGGGGTATGTCGTCAACAAGAATGTTTTAAATACTGCATTTAACATTCTTAATAGTACACCAGTTCCCTAGTGCATAAGTACTTAAATTAAATTTCAGTTATTTAGAGGCAAGATTCCATGACTCAAACATCTCCCCAACAACCAAACAAAATTGATACTGATATAGAAAAACAAAATTCTCTTGTAGAGCCTAACATTAATGTTTCATCCTCAGCAAATCTGAACAATGGTAGTGGAATCAACACCTCATCAAATAATAATCAAAATAATTCTCAAAATAGCTCCACAAAAGAAGGGATAATTTCATGGTTTGAATCCCAAAATTTAAGGTTTAAATTTAGAACTTTAGCGATCGCACTAGGTATTACACCACTATTGATAGTGGGAACGAGCATTGGTATTTTTGTTAACAGTTCTTTACAAGAACAAATTGAAACACGAAAAAGAGAAGATACACAATTCATTGACAGTAAAATACAAATCAAAATCAACGAAAATTATTTAGATTCTCAAACTTTAGCTAGTCTTTTCGCTAATTCTCCCGACTTTTCTAACCGCAATACTTCTGCATTGAATACTCAATTAAATAAACTTAAAGAGCAATATAATTATTATGACAGTATTGGTTTATTCGATACTCAAGGCAATGTAATAGCACAAACTACAGGAACACCTTTAGGAAATCATTTGAATAGAAGTTATATTCAAGAAGCAAAAGCTAAAAATGGTACTGTCGTTACTAATCCACTGGTATCCACCAGTGATGGTACTTTTGCTATTTATGCGGCTTCCGTAATTAAAAACCCCACGACGGGACAAAATATTGGTTTTATTCGTCTGAGAGTACCCGTAGAAAAATTAGGAAAAATTTTAACATCTCAATATGAGGGTAATACTTCTGTTTATTTAACGAATGATCAAGATGAGTTATTTTTCTCCTCAAAACAAGAGTTTTTCACTTCTACTCCTAGTGATACCCAACAATCTCCCACCACTGATTTAACTAATCAATCGGTGAAAATAACAGAGGTGTTTCCGCAACTAAAATTTCAGGATAATGACAGTAAAGAAGCACAATCTTTTACAGGAAATAATTTGTTAGAGAAGAAAAAACAACTGATTGCCCATAAGCCTGTCGATGTGCAAGTTGATGATGTGGACTTAAACTGGAACATTATTGTAGCTGAGAGCGTAGATACTGCTTTAGCACCAGCACGAGCCGTTTCATGGTATGTATTTTGGGGGATTTTAGTCTCCGCAGGATTGGTGGGTTGGATAGCTGACTTTTTAGCTGGAAAATTTGTCACCCCCATTGAGAAAACATCGAAAGCGATTAAGGAAATTAGTCAGGGTGATTTGGATGTGGAAATAGAAGTTCAAGGTAAAGATGAAATTGCTGATTTGGGTAGAAGTATCAATAACATGACATCCCAGTTAAAAGCTCTCTTATCAGAACAGCAAATGTATGCTAGTCAGTCTAGTTTACTGAAAAATATGACCCTAGAAATGACTAAAGCCTTTAATATTAATGACGTTTTTGAAATTGCCGTTACTGAAATTCGTCAGGCTTTGCAGTCCGATCGAGTTATCGTCTATAGTTTTGATGATAATTGGCAAGGTACAGTTATTGCTGAGTCGGTCGATCGAAATTATCCTCAAGCTCTTGGTGCAAGAATCCTTGATCCCTGTTTTGCTGATAAATATGTAGAAAAATACATTAATGGAAGGGTACAAGCCACTCCCGATATTTATAAAGCAGGGTTAACCGAATGTCACCTCAATCAACTAGAACCCTTTGCCGTCAAAGCCAACTTAGTAGCGCCTATCGTGGCAAATGGTAATTTATTAGGGTTATTAATTGCTCACCAATGTTCTGCACCTCGTAATTGGGAAATGAACGAGATTGAATTTTTCGCCCAAACTGCCACCCAAATGGGACCTGCTTTAGAACGGGTAATGTTAATGGAATCTCAACAATTAGATGCTTTCCTGTCCACTAAATTGAAAGATATTAGTTTCAGAATTGCTGAGTGTTTAACCAAGGAGAAAATCTTTGAAGTGGCTACCAATATGGGGCGTGAAGCCTTGAGAACCGATCGAGTGATCATTTATACTTTCGATGAAGACTGGAAAGGTACGATCATTGTGGAATCTGTCGATCCTAAATATCCTAAAGCCTTGGGTGCAAATATTAAAGACCCTTGTTTTGCTGATAAATACGTTGAAAAATATAAACAAGGGCGCGTACAAGCCACCAATAATATTTATACGGCGGGGTTAACCAGTTGCCATATTCAGCAGTTAGAACCCTTTGAAGTGAAAGCTAACCTTGTAGCTCCTATTATTGTGGAAGGTAATTTATTAGGTTTATTAATTGCTCACCAATGCGATGCCCCTCGTCAATGGACAGAATCTGAGTCCATCTTCCTTTCTCAGTTAGGCACTCAAATTGGTCCTGCTTTAGAGCGTATTCAATTATTGGCAAAACAACAACAATCGGAGTTAGAACAAAGACGAGCCAGAGAGATTATTCAACAACGAGCTTTAGAGTTACTGATGCAGGTTGATCCCGTATCTCAAGGAGATTTAACCATTCGTGCTACAGTAACAGAAGATGAAATTGGTACGATCGCCGACTCCTACAACGCCACCATCGAAAGTTTAAGAAAAATTGTAACCCAAGTACAAGGGGGTACAAAAGCGGTAAGTGATGTGGTTTCACAACAAGAACAGTTTGTCGAAAACTTGGCTACTGAGGTAATTCGCCAAGCCGATGATATTAACATTGCCCTAGAAAAAATCCAAACTCTGGCTTTTAGTGCAAGGATGGTACTAGATAACGCCGAACAAGCGGAAGAAGCGGTAAAACAGGCAAACCGCAGTGTAGAAGAAGGGGAAGTTGCCATGAATCGTACCGTTGATGGTATTCTGGCAATCCGAGAAACCGTAGCAGAAACCGCTAAAAAAGTAAAACGTTTAGGGGAGTCCACCCAGAAAATTTCTAAGGTAGTTAACCTCATCGGTAGCTTTGCGGATCAAACCAACCTCTTAGCGTTGAATGCTTCCATTGAGGCGGCACACGCGGGGGAAGAAGGACGAGGTTTTGCGGTGGTTGCGGAAGAAGTTCGATCTCTTGCCCGTCAGTCAGCCGAAGCAACAGCAGAAATTGAAAAAGTGGTAGCAGAGATTCAGGAAGAAACCAACGAAGTAGTTAAAGCGATGGAATCTGGTACTGAGCAAGTAGTAGAAGGTACAAGACTGGTGGAAGAAACTCGATCGTCATTAACCAATATTACCGCCGCCTCCGCTCAAATTAACCAATTAGTAACAGCGATCGCCGCTGCTGCGGCTGAACAGTCTCAAACCTCCGAAGACATTACCGAAACCATGGCTGATGTGGCAGTTATTTCTAATGAAACTTCGACGGCGGTAACTCAGGTATCTCGAACTTTTAAAAAGTTACTTAAAGTATCAGAGAATTTACAACAGAGTGTGAGTAAGTTTAAAGTTAATTAACAATTTTTCTGAAAACGCCACCCTTATAAAGCAGGGCGTTTTCAAATTTATGAGTCTAAACCATTATCCCACAATGAAATAAATTTCATTGCTAACAGCATAACTCTACTAAAGTGAGTTAATTAAAAAGAGAGAATATTTGAGAAAGTCCCCCTTATTAAGGGGGATTTAGGGGGATCAGAAACTTTTAAAACCACTTCATAAATTTTTGTAGATAATATTATTCATTATCCACTATTCATTATTCACTATCATGACAGCCGTTATTACCAAACCGAAATTATCTTTTTCTCAATTTATTAATCAATTACCAGATGAGGAGGGTTGCTACGAGTTAGTTAATGGAGAAATTATGCGCAAACAACCAACAAGAAAACATGATGATATTGCCGATGAAATAGCGGATATTTTGAAAATGGAAGCTAAACGATCGAATCTCAATTATCGTATCAGTGGTCGAATAGTTATACGCACTGAGACACAAACAGGACAAGAACAAGGACGTTATCCCGATTTAGCGGTAGTAGATAAAGATGTTTGGGAGTCTAATTTAACGGCTCAATCGGTGTTATATGATGCCCCAGTGTTAGTGGTGGAGGTTGTTTCTACTAATTGGGAAGATGACTATATCGATAAGTTAACGGAGTATCAGTTATTAGGTATTAAGGAATATTGGTTAATTGATTATCTTGCTGTAGCTAGTCGATCGTGGTTAGGTAATCCGAAACAACCGACTATTTTTGTTTGTACTTTAGATGAAAATAATATTTATCAAATAAAATCGTATCAAGGAGAAAAATCCATTGAATCCCCTACTTTCCCCGAATTAAAATTAACCCCTTTAGTATTATTTGAAAGTTAAATCTTAGTTACAATTCTTAATTCTTAATTCTTAATTCTTAATTCTTAATTCTTATCATGACTCAAGCACCCGAAAAACCTAAATTCAACACTTCTTCCGTATCTGTAAATAAAGCTCCCATTCCAGTAGTTATAAAACCAACCCCGAAAAAAGAGCCTTTGCCCATCGTTACATGGTTTTATAACATCTCCATTCGCAAAAAACAGGTATTCGTATTAATTACAGCCCAAGCTATATCGATCGCAGCTTTATTAGGGGTTGGAGTTATTCAAGTAATTCAAGGGGGGAGACAACAATTAGTTAACCAGTCTATATCAGAGTTAGAAGCAACGATTATTAACTACGGTATCAAAGTTAATCAGATGGGGTTCGGTTTTCGTGGACAATCCGATAACTTAGCGATTATTAATGCCTCTTTAACCGATGTAAATGGGGGAACTTTAACCCCCCAAGAACGATCGATCGTGCGTCAAATTCTGCAAAATGAGATCAAGGCTCGTAATATTGAATATGCTACCCTTGTGGGAGTCGATCGAAGAATTATTGTTAATGCCAATAACGATCGAACTGGACAAGAATTTAACCCGAATAATTTGGTATCTCAAGTTATTAATAATCCAGAACAAATTAAAACCACTGAAATTAAACCTTGGGAAGATTTAGCAAGAGAAATACCCCCTATTTTCCCTACTCTTTCTCAAAATCAAGATGTGTTAATTCGTTATACCCTGACTCCAGTATTTCGCCCCGGCACTCGACAAGTAATCGGTGTTTTAGTGTCAGGAGACGTGGTGGACGGAAAATTCTCGATCGTGGAAGATACTATTAAAGAGTTCAAAGGAGGCTACAGTGCTATTTATAAAATTGAAAATGGACAATTTAGTTTATCTAGTGCCTTGACAGAAACAGAAACAGAAAGAGGACAGCCTCTTGTTACCAATGCACTATTAGAACTTGCTCTTAAAAATCCCGATGAAATGGTTTCCATCAGAGATAAAGTCGGAAATACCATATATACCCTTACAGCAAGAATTATCAAGAACTTTCAAGGGCAACCAGTGGGAGTTTTAGTGAGAGGTACTCCAGAAACTGCCTTAAATGCCATTATTTCCAATAGTTTAAGCGCTCAAGGACAAACAGCCGTAGCAGTACTCATCGTTAATCTGTTATTAATTTTGGTTTTGGGGCGTGTGATAGCTAAACCCATTGAATCTTTACAGTTAACTGCCGAAAAATTTGCCGAAGGAGATTACAGTAAAAGAACTACTGTTCAAGGAGACGATGAAATCGGTAAATTAGCTCGTACTTTTAATTCTCTAGCGGATAACATTGAACAAAACGAATCTATTTTAATGTTAGATTCTAATAAAGTTAGTCTTTTCCAAGAAATTACTGGTTCTCGTACCCTCGATGAAGATGATGTGAATAAAGTATTCGATCGAGCTTTACCTAAAGCTAAAGAAATATTACAGGTCGATCGACTCGTCATCTATCGCTTTAAACCAGATTGGAGTGGTTATATTAGCAATGAAGCAGGAGATTTAGATTTGCCTAGTGCTTTGGATGAAAAAATCAATGATCCTTGTATCCCACCAGAATTAAGACAGGCTTACCTAAATGGTAGAGTTGTACCCACCGAAAACGTTTATAACGCTGGTTTTGCCCCCGAACACGAAGCCTTAATGCACCGATTACAAATCAAATCGAATCTTGTTATACCAATTATCAGTCAAGGGCAACTATTTGCCTTATTGATTGCCCATCACTGTCGTAAACACCATGAATGGGAAGAAAGAGAAATCTCGTTTTTGGGTCAAATTGCCTTACGATTTGGGGTAATTTTAGATAGGGTAAACATCCTCAAAAACCAAAGGTTGGCAGCCACAAGGGCAGAACAATTAAAGGAAATTACCCTTTCTTTAGCCTCTGGTTTAAATCGTCAACAGGTGTTAGATTCTGCCGTTAAAGAAATTCGTACTGCCATACAAGCCGATCGAACTATTGTCTATGAATTTGATGAAAATTGGCAAGGTACAATTACGGCGGAATCCGTTGGTTTAAACTTTCCCGTAGCTTTAGGTGCTCAAATTCTCGATCCTTGTTTTGCTGATAACTATGTAGAAAAATATCAACAGGGTAGAGTTCAAGCCACCCCAGATATTTATAACGCAGGTTTAACTCAATGTCACCTCAAACAATTAGAACCTTTCGCCGTGAGAGCAAATTTAGTCGCTCCTATTTTAGTCAACCGTAAATTAATGGGGTTGTTAATCTGTCATCAATGCTCTGATGTGCGTAACTGGGAAGGTTCAGAAATCGAGTTATTTAGCCAACTAGCTACTCAAGTCGGGTTAAGTTTAGAGCGGGTAAAACTTCTTGATTTACAGTTGAATGCAGAAAAAACTCAAAGAGAAGGAAAAGAGTTACTACAAAGACGAGCTTTAGAATTACTCATGCAGGTTGATCCCGTATCCCAAGGGGATTTAACCATTCGTGCCTCTGTGACAGAAGATGAAATTGGTACGATCGCCGATTCCTATAATGCCACCATCGAAAGTTTAAGAAAAATCGTTGCTCAGGTACAAACGGCGGCGGTAGAAGTATCTCAAACCACCACTAACAATGAAAATGATGTACGCATATTACGTCAAGAAATTGAAGAACAGGTGGAGAATATTTCTGAAGCCTTAAGTACCATTAACCAGATGAGTCGATCGAGTAACATGGTTGCCCAAAGTGCAGAACAAGCCGAAGAAGCCCTCCAAAAAGCTCAAGAAAGTGTGGAAATGGGAGATTCTGCCATGAATCGTACCGTTCGATCGATTATGGAAATTCGAGGCACAGTACAACAAGCCTCCGAACAGGTGAAAAAACTTGGGGATACTACCCAAAATATCGCTACCGTTGTGGGTTTAATTGGACGATTTGCCGCCCAAACTCACCTTTTGGCTTTAAAAGCCTCGATCGAAGCCGCACGGGCAGGAGAGCAAGGAACGGGCTTTGCGGTAATTGCCGAAGAAGTAAGGGCATTAGCGACTCAATCAGCACAAGCCACCGCCGACATTGACAAACTGGTTAACGAAATTCTGAGCGAAACCAAAGTGGTTGTTAACGCCATGGAGGAAGGAAGTGAGCAGGTTATCGAAGGAAGTAAACTGGTAGAAGAAACCCGCCAAAGTTTAAACCAGATTGCGGCAGCCACCACTCAGATTAACGAATTAGTGGAAGCCATTGCGGCAGCAGCATTCGAGCAATCAGAAAACTCCGAAGAAGTTAAATCTAAAATGGAGGATGTTGCCAGAGTCGCCGAAAAAACCACCATGTCTGTAGCACAACTATCTGATTCCTTTGTTGAATTACAAGACGTGGCTCGAAAACTGGAATCCAACGTATCTCAGTTTAAAGTCAGCTAGAGGTTAAAGAATGAAAAATATGTGGTTTGTAGTTGAG
Source organism: Geminocystis sp. CENA526 (assembly GCF_050753365.1). Lineage (NCBI taxonomy): Bacteria > Bacillati > Cyanobacteriota > Cyanophyceae > Chroococcales > Geminocystaceae > Geminocystis > Geminocystis sp. CENA526. The sequence continues at coordinate 1,577 of NZ_JBLZFY010000039.1, read as the reverse complement.
GCTAAGGGCAGTTAATATCAATGCCCTAAAGGGCAAACTACGAACTACTCAAAGATGTTTAATTGCTCAGGGCAAACGCATACAAAACTTAATAATTGAGCAATAAAAGAAATTGGTTGATAAGAGAAAATAAATAGTGAATGTATTTATTTTGACTATTTTTATGAGTAACTCACCAATAGCATCTTTGTCAAAACATTTTGACAATTTAACCGATCCTCGTGCCAAGCATAGTATTGATCATCTTCTTATTGATATAGTAATCATCACCATTTGTGCTGTGATTTGTGGTGCTAATAATTGGGTCGAAATTGAAAATTATGGTCATGCAAAAAAAGAATGGTTAGAAACATTTTTAGAGTTACCTAATGGAATTCCATCTCACGATACATTAATGAGAGTATTTGCACGTTTAAAACCCAAGGAATTACAGCAATGTTTTCTGGATTGGATCGAAGGGGTAGCTCAGATCACCAAAGGACAAGTAATTGCGGTGGATGGTAAAAGTTTGCGTAGTGCCTTAGAAAGAGGAGAGAATCGAGTAGCAATACATATGGTAAGTGCGTGGGCAACTAAAAATCGCCTAGTTTTAGGACAAACAAAAGTTAGTGCTAAATCCAACGAAATCACTGCCATTCCTGAACTGTTAAAAATATTGACCATTGAAGGAAATATAGTTACTATTGATGCCATGGGATGTCAAAAAGAAATTGCACAAACTATCATTGAGCAAAAAGGAGATTATATTCTGGCACTCAAAGGAAATCATGGCAATCTTCACCAAGAGGTGGTGGAGTTGTTTGAATTTGCCCGTAAACAAGATTGGAAAGGCATTGAACACCAATTTTACCAAACTCAAAATCAAGGTCATGGTCGTGTTGAGATTCGCAGACATTGGACTATGGGCAATACTTCATATTTGTCTGGGGCAGAAAAATGGAAAGGTTTACAAACCATTGGTATGGTGGAATCAGAACGTCGAATTAAAGATAAAATTACCGTGGAACAGCGATACTACTTAATGAGTATTCCCAGTGATGCTCGAGTTTTGGCTCAATCAGTTCGTAGCCACTGGAGCATTGAAAATCAACTTCATTGGGTTCTCGATGTTGGTTTTGGGGAAGATAATCTCAGAGGATGTGTGGGTTATAGTGCAGAAAATTTAGCTGTAATTCGACATCTAGCTTTAAATCTCCTTACCCATGAATCAACAGCGAAAGGGGGAATTCATGCCAAACGTCTCAAAGCGGGATGGGACAACAATTATCTGAGTTTGATTCTCAATTCCCTGACACTCGTGAATAATTAGACTGTAGGCTTGAACAAAATAGAAGCACAAATCATCAATAATCCCGAATAAAAAAGCCAAAAAGTGAAATTAAATTCAGCCGAAGAGTGATTTGGTTTTCTTTGTCGACGCTCCTTTTTCAGTAAATATAGATACGTCTTTTTTCGTAGTGTGGTTAAACTGAACAGGGGGAAATGTTAGCTGAATTAGTAGACTAACTAGGGGGTGCTGAAAAAGTATTTTGATGAAGAGAGGGAAGAGCGGATTTGGGAAAAGGGAAGAGTGAATA